>CAZRFO010000034.1:0-9743 GCA_964599515.1 uncultured Eggerthellaceae bacterium
TGACGAAAGTCTTATAGAAAAAATTCCAGTTGAGAGCATTCCTAATGCAGACAAACTTCCAGTTGGTAAATATGTTGTATTCAATACGCCATCAGAGGCTTTACGTGTGCGCGTGTTGAAAATAGAAAATGGAATGGTTTATCTTGACCATAATCATGAGTTAGCAGGGGAAGATTTAACGTTTGACATCAAGCTTGTTGAAATAGTTAGAGAATCTGCTGTTGAGCGTGAAAAACATCCACAAGGCTGCGCGTGCGGATGCGACAGAGTAAAGCAGGTGCTACGCGGTTAAGCGGGCACGCCTTCGCCAAAATAAAAATCATAAACAAGCAAAAAAATAGCCAGATTGGTATCAAGACCAAACTGGCTACTTTTTTACACCCCGAACGGTCAATAAATATGCTCGAATGGCTACCTTTAGTGTAGCCGCTAGAGGATTACGCAAAAAATTTGCCCCTTCTAGAATACGTACGAACAACCCCAAAAGGAGGGGCTGCGCACAAATGTGGAGAGAGAGGAGAGAGATGAAGGAAGTCAAGACAACCCTTCAGAGTATCGCATGTGGCGGTACTGGCGGTGATCTTACAGCTGTAGACTCTATAGATGGAAAGATTGTTAGAATCCGTCCTATTAACTACCTAGATACATACACAAAGGAGGAACTTGAGCCTTCTATGTGGAAAATCCAGGTAGGGGATGAAGTATTTACACCAGGCTTTAAGTCTCAACCAAACTATTTTGCGTTGGCTTACAAAAACCGTATATATTCCAAAAACCGCGTAAAGTATCCTTTGAAGCGTATTGACTGGGAGCCAGGTGGAGACCCTGCAAAAATCAATGCAGCAAACAGAGGTAAATCAAAGTATGTTCGCATAAGTTGGGATGAAGCGCTTGATATTATGGAAAGCGAAATTCGCCGTATTTGCGAAACATATGGCCCGTATTCTGTATTTACCATCGGCGAAGACGGTCACCGTGAATCAAAAGACTTACATTCCGGCGGCGGTATGCACTCAACATTGATGAGTAAACTTGGCGGTTACACTCGTGAAGTTCGTACACCAGACTCAGTTGAAGGTTGGTACTGGGGTGCAAAGCACTTCTGGGGAAGCGGATGCAACAAAGGTTTAGGCATGCCGGCTCCTCCGCAAACTGGATACAACCCATGGCATGTTTTGCAAGATATTACAGAAAATTCAGAACTCATTGCGTTTGCTGCAGGTGACTGGGAACTTACGCAAAACTATGCGAGCCAAATGTGGTCACGTTTGATTAAGTTCTGGGAGAAAATTGGAAAAGAATTCGTCATTGTAGACCCATTCTGCAATTACACGGCAGTTTGCCACGAAACAATGAAGTGGATTCCTATTCTTCCTAATACAGATGCTGCATTTGACTTTGCTGTTATGTATGTTTGGATAACAGAAGGTCTTTACGACAAAGAATATGTAGAAACACACTCTGTTGGTTTTGACAAAGTTAAAGCATATGTTTTAGGCGAAGACGAAGAAGGCATTGCAAAGACTCCTGCTTGGGCATCCGAGCGTTGCGGTGTTCCTGAGTGGACCATTAAGGCTTATGCTCGCAAGCGAGCCAAGAAGATCACTGCATCTGTACACTTCTCTTCTGGTGCTATTAAAGGCCCTTACAGCCATGAACCTGGACGTACTCATGCTTACTTGCTTGGTATGCAAGGCCTTGGTAAACCTGGTATCCAACAAGCATTCATGAATGCTGCGCTTATTGGTAAAGAAACTATTGCTCGTTCTACATCGGCTCCGTTCAATTCAACAAACCAATGCCGTATGTTCTATCCAAATCCACAGAAGATTCCTCGTACTCTTGTTGCAGAAGCTCTTCTTACTGGCAAAACTGAATGGTATGGTTCTCCAGCAATTGTGTACGTTGAGACAAGCGAACAATTTGAAAAGAATACGTATCCTACAACAAAGGAAACTTATGCTGCGGCACTTGGCACTGTAAGCCCAGAGCTTGCACGTTCGCAAGGCAAATCTTTAGAGGAACTTCAGGCTGCAATTGATGAAAAGATTAAAAACATGCCTAAGTTTTCTAAAGTTCACATGCTTTGGTCAGAAAAGCCTTGCAACATGAACTGCTGGGATGGTGGCTTTACTTATCAGGATGCAATTCGCACAAATGAAGTTGAGTTCTTTGTAACAAACCATCAATGGATTGAAAACGACTCACTCTTTGCAGACCTTATTTTGCCAGTTACAACTTGCGTTGAAGATGATGACACTGTGGGTGGTTCAATGGTTGTATCTCTTCGTCACTCATCAATTACACCTCCTGGTTGTGACCGTGTTGGCGAATCTAAGTCTGACTGGGAAATTGCTTGCGAACTTGGTGAACGTTTTGGTGTTCGCGAACAAATTGACATGGGTATGACACAGCAAGAATGGCATCAGTTCAGCTTTGAGCAGTCCAGATTAGGCGAAGAAATTTCTTGGGAAGAGTGGAACAAGCGTGGATTCTACTTCCCACATCAAGATCCTGATGCAGATAAATATCCACGTGGTATGCGTCAGTTCTATGAAGACCCAGAAAACTTCCCTCTAGATACACCAACCGGCAAGTTGGAATTCTGGTCTGAAGCATTGGCAACCAACTTCCCTGACGACTTTGAACGTACACCTATGGCTCGTTGGATTACTGGTGGTCCAAAGTCTGAAGGTTGGCATCATGACGAATCTTTGTGGGGCGAACGCTGCAAAGATTATCCGTTGCTTCTTGTTGCTAACCCTAGTAGATGGCGTGTACACGTACAAGGCGATGACATCAAATGGTTCCGCGAAATTGAGACTTGCAAAGTACGCGGTAAAGATGGCTACATGTATGAACCAGTTTGGCTAAACCCAGTTGATGCAAAAGCTCGCGGTATTGAAAATGGCGACATTGTCAAAGTATTTAACGACCGTGGCATTGTTTTGACCGGTGCTCGCATTTCTGAGCGTGTTATCCCTGGTGCTATTGTTATCAACAAGGGCTCACGTGTTGACCCAATTGCTCCACACATTGACAGAGGCGGCGCAGCTAACCTCATTAGCCCAACGAATCAAGTATCAAAGAATTGCCGTGGATTTGCAGTTTCCGGATACCTTGTTGAGGCTGGAAAAGTCACAGACGAAGAGTACAACGGCTGGAAGACAGAATACCCAGACGCCTTCGAACGTGATTACGATCCATCAATTGGTATCAACTATGACTCTTGGGTTGTTGAATAAGGTCGTGTAATTTATATAATCGAAGGAGCGTTATATGAAAGCTTTTCTTATAGATTTGACAAAATGCACGGGGTGCTATGATTGTCAAATAGGTTGCAAGGATGAACATTGCGACCAAGCGTGGTTACCATACGCTGAAGCCCAACCTGAAACAGGCCAATTCTGGTTGAAGATTAAAGAGTTTGAGCGCGGTCAAGGCAGCCATGTCAAAGTAACTTATATGCCAACGTTGTGCAATCACTGGGAAAATGCTGCATGTATGAAGGCTGCAAAAGACGGTGCTGTGTATCGTCGTGAAGATGGTTTAGTCATCATAGATCCAGTTAAGGCAAAAGGTCAGCGCCAAATTGTTGATGCGTGCCCATACCATGCTATTTACTGGAACGAAAATCTTAATCTTCCTCAGAAGTGCACAGGTTGTGCTCACTTGATTGATGATGCAGATTCTCCAATTCGTATTCCGCGTTGCATGGACAACTGTCCTGTTGACGTCATTGTTTTTGGCGAAGAAGCAGATCTAGACCTTGAGGGTACAGAAGTTTTGCATCCAGAATATGGAACAAAGCCACGCGTATTCTATCGCGGTCTTCCTAAGAAATTCATTGCGGCTACTGTATATGACCCAGATGCAAAAGAGGTTGTAATTGGAGCTACTGTTACAGCTAAAAGCGATGCAGGAACATTTAGTGCAGTAACCGATGACTGGGGCGATTTCTGGTTGAGAGATTTGCCAGAGGCAGATTGGGTTTTGACCATTGAGAAAGATGGCAAGAAGACAGAGATCAATGTTTCTACAAAGGAAAAAGATCTTGGGCTAGACGATATTGCCTTAGCGTAATTAGAGGTACATGTTACGCGATTCAAAAATGTGATTTCACAAAATTGGTCGCGTAACAATTTTTGTTTAGAAAGGAGGAAGTTTTTATGTGTTTCAGACCCGCGGAAATTTCGATGAACACCTGTCCAGAGTGTGGAATGAACAACAAGCCAATTGCTAAAGTGTGCGAAGGCTGCGGTGCTACTCTTGGTGCTGTAAAAGTTGACTTTGACGCTGACCAGGCAAAACTTGATGCTGCTGTTAGAATGCCAGGAGCACCAGGAGCGCCTGGAGCACCAAGCGCACCTGGAATTCCAGGAGCGCCGGGTGTACCTAAAGCACCAGGTGCGCCTGGAGCGCCATCGGCTCCAAAGGCGCCTGGAGCGCCAGGTGTGCCTGCTGCTCCTACAGCATAGTAGATGTCGCAGTGCTTGTTGTGCACAAACTGTGTTTGGCGCGGAGTTTGCTCAAGGTGTGTTTGGCGTGGCATCTGCTCATGCGTTTTCGGCGGTTCCGAAACGTTTCGCATAAACAATCTAAGGCACTTACAAGTAAAAGCTCAGTTTTGTATAGGAATGGATGATTGGATTAAAAAATGTATGAAAAACTGCTTAACAAATACGCTATTAACCAGCTTGGTTACGTTGTAGACGACCTTGAAGAGGCCGCTCGTGCACATTCAGCTTTATTTGGATCTGGTCCATTTTTGTATTTAGACCCAATTACTATGGAAAAATTTGACTACAAGGGTAAGCCTATAACTGTTACAACTCAGATAGCTTACGGTCAATATGGAGATGTCCAAATAGAATTGATTAAGGTATTAAGTGAACCAAACCCATATTTTGAAGATGGCCGTATAGGCTTTCATCATGTATCTGTTTGGGTAGATGACGTCGAAGGAGCAATTGCAGACTTTGCAGAAGCTGGCTTTAAGCCAATTTGTGAAATGGTGTCTGGTGGTGGGCTCCACATTACATACATTGACTGCAGGGAAAAATGGGGTCATTGTGTTGAAATTCATTCTCCTATCAAGGGATTTTGGGATTCTGTAGCAAACAAGGCTAAGGATTGGGATGGACAAGAGCCATTCCGCAAATACCCTGGATAGTCTTTAAAATCTAATTCGTCTCATCTGGATATATGCGTTTTTTTGCCATACGTGTTAAGCGTGATTTGCGTTTAACACGTATGGGTGGGGCGAGTTTGCGCTCATGCGGAAATTTTTCGCATTGGGCAAATGTAAAAACTTTTTTAGGAGGGGAAAATGGAAACAATTGAGCAAAAAATTAGCAATCCATTTGCAGCTGCGCCCAATTCAAAGAAAATGCTTACACTTGTTGGCATCTATATATGTTTGGTAGGAACAATTTTCCAGTCTGCTACAGCATCAACTGTGTTGCCTACTGCTGCAGCCGAAATAGGCGGTTCCGATATTTATGCACTTGCAAATACATTGCCAACAGTTATAAGCGTTATCGCAATGCCGCTATGGGGATTTTTTGGTGCAAAGAATCCGTCTATTAAGCGCATACTGTATGTCTTTTCAATGGCAGCAGGAATAATTTGTCTTCTTGGTCGCGCTTTATCTGGCGACATGATGGTTTTGATTGTTTTTTCAATGTTGTGGGGCTTTCCTAGCGCTGGCATGTACGTATTAGGCTATTCGATGATTAGAGATTCGTACGACAGCGGAAAAGCTGGCGTTTATCTGGGACTATGCGCAACTATGCAAAGTATTGGAATGCTTGCCGGCCCAGTTATTGGCGGTTTGATTCTTGACTTTGCTAGCTGGCGAGTTGCTTGGATTTTTATGGCAGTGCTTATTGCTATAGGAACTGTCTTGGTGTTCTTTGGCGTTAGTGCTACAAAGGAAGAAGCTGCCGGAATGGCAACTGCTTCTGGTAAGTTTGACTTAAGCGGATCTATATCTATTGTAGTGTTTCTTGGCAGTTTACTTTGCGCATTGTCTCTTGGCACAACTTACTTGCCTTTTGGAAGCGTTGCAAGTTTCTGCGTATTTGGTCTTGCAATTATTGGTCTCATTGCTCTTGTTATTGTTGTTAAAAAGAAGGGTGATGGCGCACTTGTGCCAGCTTCTGCGCTTAAAGACAGAAACACGATTATGTTCTGCGGTGCAATCTTCTTTACGAATTTTTCAAACATGGCAATATTTTTCTTCTTGCCAATGTATGTTATTACGGCAATGGGGGCATCTGCTACTCAAGCTGGTTTAACCGTTACCTTGCTTTCTGTTGCAGGATTGTTCATGGGTCCAATTTTTGGACGCATGATAGGTAAGAGCGGAACTGCTCGTACAGTTTTATCTTTTGGTAGCATTCTTCGCGCTGCAATTGCTTTGTTGCTTTTGTTTGTGCTTGCGCCAGATGCAAACATATTCGTTATATACGTAATTATGTTCTGCGCAGGCTTCTACAATGTTACATCGGGCGTATGCTTTTCTGCTGGTCCACAGGTTCAGCTTGATCCAAAGATTCGCGTACAAGGAAACTCTGTTATTCAGCTTTGTCAGAACTTTGGCGGCGGTGTAGGAACTGCGGTTTATTCGGTCATCCTTGCTTCTATGGGTGTAGTTGCTGGTATGCCTGTTGCTTTGACTATTGCTGCTGTGACTGCTGCTGCAGCCCTTGTATTCGCATTGTTCTTAAAGAAGCTTGAAGCTTAAAACGTATAAGGCATATGTTGCAGGCATAGACCCAGATAAGTGCGAAGCGTTCTTGGAATCACGCCGTGAGAAACATCCTATTAAATGTGACATGGGTGACCCAGAAGTTGACATTGTTTGCTTGATGGTATTCTTGGTTTGCGATATGTCCCAATACATTACTGGACAACTCTTTGCTGTTAATGGCAGAAACACTATGGTTCGTGGCTAGAACATTTATCTTTGAAGCGCGCCAGCGCGTGGGT
Source organism: uncultured Eggerthellaceae bacterium (assembly GCA_964599515.1). Taxonomy (GTDB): domain Bacteria; phylum Actinomycetota; class Coriobacteriia; order Coriobacteriales; family Eggerthellaceae; genus CAKUOV01. The sequence continues at coordinate 6,994 of CAZRFO010000034.1, forward strand.
GTTGGTGCGCTTTATCTATGAGATTAGGTTCTTAACGCTTGCCGCGACCAATTTATGCATGTAGCGCAGACATTTTCTCCCCATTGTTGTGTCTTGCGCTACATGCTTTTTTGTGTAGCAAGTTGGTGGTTGCTGCTGGCTGTACGACTAATGCGGCTAATCGTAGTTTTCTATGCGAATTTGGCACGCTTCCATGGCACCAAGTGCGCGTTTATGTGATTCAGGTGTTACTCCGGCACAGCAGCGCGCGTCTACTATCAATTTAACTTCTGGAAGAAAAGCTTTTACAATTAACGCGTTAGAGATAACGCAAATATCTGTGCACAATCCAATGAAAGTGATGCTATTTATTGTGTCTGTTTCGTTTTCGCCAACAAGTAAATGCGCTAAGTCAATAGAGCCAAATGTTGGCTTGTTTATAGGTTTGGTAGCGCAAAGTTTTTCTAATTCTGCGTGTATTTGCCATCCGTTTGAATCTTTTATGCAGTGTTTTACTGGAAGATTTTTGCCCTCTTGTGTGTCAAGGTAGTTTTCGCCATGTGTGTCACGAGTGAAAAATACTTTACCTGTAAAGTTTTCGATTTTCTCTTTCACTAAAGGAACAATTTCAATTGCTTCATTTGTGCCAAGAGAGCCATCAATGAAATCATTTTGCATATCAATAACAACTAGAATATCTTGCATCTTTAAGTTCCAAGTTCGTTCGTTAATTTAGCTACCTGTTTGTATATTTGCTTGGCTGCCTGCTTTACTGTTCGCCTGGCGCGCGCATGCTTTTCTTAAGCTGCAGATCCTCCGCCAATAGAAGATGTGCTGTAGTCATTTACAAGTGTATATGAAGCTTCGCTATAGTATTCGCTAGAGGTGCTGCTTTCTTTGTAGTAGGAAATCGTAATTTCATCTTTGCTTATTACGATTTCACCATCTTCAGCCTTGTTGCCATAGCTTCCATAAACGTTGTCTATTGATTTAAATGATGCTTCGTTATTGACATCAAGAAGTCTTGAATTGATGTTCATTGTTGCCCATGTGCTTGTTGTATTTGTTGTATAGATTGTATAGTTTGCGTTAATGCGAACTTCAACATTGCCATCATCTTGAATGATGCACAAGATTTCTGCCTGGGCGTAGTCGCTTGCATTTGCCTTGAAATTATCGTTTGATTCGTAGTTGTAATTTTCAATATGTCCGTCTGTTGCTGTGTAAGTTCCGCAAATGTTGTAGAAGTCTGAGTATTTTTTGATAGTGCTTAGACGTTCTTTTGCACTAATCTCATTGTATGAAGTGTCTTCAGGAATGCTTTCGTATCCTTCTTTTGCTTCACGAAGACGCCCGTTGTTATAGTTTGTTTCTGCCTCTAAAAACGTGCCAAGGTTTGAGCATTCTTGCGCTTTTGTTTCTGCGTCTTCATACACGCCTGCTTGGGTGAAGTATTCTGCAGCAGTATTGTAGATTTCTGCAAGTGTGCTTGTGTCTGTTTCATCTTCTGCGAGTTGTGTGTAGTAAACGCCAAGAGCATATTGTCCAAGTTCATCATTGCTTACGCCAAAAGTTAAGAAGAGTGGGTCCAGTGAGCCACTGTTTAAGCCAGAAGCAAGCTCTGCGTAGTCTTTTGCGTTTTCATAGCTGCCAGCTTTTGCAAAAGATTCTTCTGCGGCTTTCCAGTTGCCAGCTTTAAGCTCTGTTACACCTTGTTCATAGCTGCGTTGTGGGGCACCAGCAAAGTAGACGCCAGCTCCAATTAAGGCGGCAAGTACAACGATTATTACCACAACAATAATTGGTTTTTTGGATTTCTTCTTTTTGCTAGGGGCTTGAGTGGCTTCTTGTGTGGCGGCATTTTGTGTTTGAGTTTGTAAATATGCATCTGCCGTTGTGCTTTGATTTATTTCTGCTTGGTTTGTTTCTGCAGTTAGCGAATTTGTTTCTGCTGCTTCTGTGTCATTTGCACTTAGGTTCGCTTCTTGTGTTTCGGTGCAGATGGTGGATTGATTTGTTTCTTGGTTTTCGTGTGCAACCTGTGTCGCTGTTGCATCTTCTTCGCCTGCTTCTTCAGCATTTTGAACAGCATACTTTACGTTTGATGCGCCACAGAAAGGGCAAAATTTCATGTCCTGAGTGATTTCTTTTCCGCACATACCACAGAAAATCATATAAGCGTCCTCTCGAGTAATGTTTTTAGGCACATTGTATAAAGCGGTCTGTTTGTGCAGGCGTGTTAATTTGTAATTTCAGAAGAAAATCCCACTTCTTACACGAAATGTTTACAACTCAACCAATTAGTGCATCTAGCTGGGCTTCAATTGCTTCGCGATTCATGTCTTTGCCAATGAATACAAGCTTTACGCGGCGGTCGCCAACTTCATCGTCCCAATCTTTCATTGCGTTAGGGTTATATTTAAGAATGACTTCGCGTTCTTCTTCATTTGCAAAAGCTAGCCAAACTCCGTTTTCAGACAAGTAGAATTTTTTACCTGCTTGTTCAAACAGGTAACAAGTTTCACTGTCTTCTTTTTGCCAAACCATGCCTTTGCAACGAATAACTTCTTTTGGCCAATTGTGAACAAGTGTCAAAAGCGCTTCATTTGTGAATGGCTTGCGGCGTTCGTAGACAAATGTTGTGATGCCGTATTCTGATAAGTGGTCGTGGCCTTCTTCGTGGTGATGTCCGCAGCTGCAATTGCCGTTTTCGTCGTAGTGGTGTTCGTGTCCATCGTGCTCATCTTGGTCATGGTGGTCGCAGTGTTCAT
>CAZRFO010000035.1:0-9510 GCA_964599515.1 uncultured Eggerthellaceae bacterium
TACCACGAAAATTCTGCGTGCGGGGTTCGCTCATACCCCTACGCCACCTCACTGTATGGTATTCGTCGTACATTCGCCAAACTATGAAAAAGACAAAAGGAGCACTAATGACTAATACAAAAGAAATAGCAGATGCTTATCTTGCAAAAACATACGCGCATTTTCCGCTAGAAATTGTTAACGGAAAGGGCTCGCTTGTATACGATGAGCAGGGAAAAGAATATATTGACCTAGGAAGCGGAATTGCGGTAAATGCTTTTGGCGTAGCAGATGACGCATGGATTGAAGCAGTTACAGCGCAGCTTGGAAAGGTTCAGCATACTTCTAATTTGTATTATTCAGAGCCGTGCGCACTGCTTGCTAAGCAGCTTTGCCAGCGCACTGGGATGAAGCGCGTGTTCTTTGGAAATTCTGGTGCAGAGGCAAACGAATGCGGCATTAAGGTGGCGCGTAAGTATGCGCAAGATAAATACGGCAAAGACCGCAACATCATTATTACGCTTGAAAACAGCTTTCATGGCCGCACGCTTACAACGCTTGCCGCAACAGGGCAAGAACACTATCACGAACTGTTCACGCCTCTAACTCCTGGGTTTGTTTCTGTTCCTGCAAATGACCTATACGCAATGCGCGCGCTTGTTGACCAAGCAGACGGAAAAATTGCAGGCATTATGATGGAATGCGTGCAAGGCGAAGGCGGCGTTATTGCGCTTAATGAAGAATTCGTTCAAGGTGTTGCTGCGCTTTGTGCAGAAAAAGACATCATCCTAGTAATTGATGAAGTTCAAACTGGCAATGGGCGCTCCGGACACTTATACGCATATGAGCATTTTGGCATTAAGCCAGATGTTGTAACTACTGCAAAGGGTCTTGGTGGAGGCTTGCCACTTGGCGCTTGCATCATTGGCGAAAAGGCAGAAAACGTACTTGGAGCAGGAGACCACGGCTCTACCTTTGGCGGAAATCCAGTTTGTTGTGCCGGTGCGCTTTCAATTCTTAACCGTATAGATGAAGCTCTTCTTAAAGAAGTTCAAGAAAAAAGCGCGTACGTTTTTGATACGCTACAAGGCGCGCAAGGTGTTGAAAGCGTAAGCGGTCTTGGATTGATGATTGGCATCAAAACCACTAAACCTGCAGGTGAAGTAGTTGCTGCTTGCCGCGAAGCTGGCGTTTTGTGTCTTACTGCAAAAGACAAAGTTCGTTTGCTTCCGGCGCTCAATATTCCAATGGACTTGCTTAAACAGGCTGTTGAAATTATCAAAAACTGCTGCGCGTAACTAATTATTTTCCTATTTGAATATATAAATTCTTGACTAGCAACACACGAAAAACTAAACTTAATCCGCTATAGAAAAAGGGGAATTCAGACTGCGCAGAGGGCGCTACCCTTTTAATTTGTGAAAGGAGCTATAGTGAAAAAGGTTTTGAAAGTCGCAGGCGTTTTTGCTTGTGCAATCGCACTTGCAGGTGCTCTTGCAGGCTGCTCTTCTTCATCTTCAACTACTGAAGAAAAAGAAACAAAGGCAGAAGAGACGGCCCCTGCTGTTGAGCTGCAAGTATTTGCTGCAAACTCATTGGAAAAGGTTCTTCCTGAAGTTGAAGCACTTTACACAGAAGCTAACCCAAATGTTACTTTTGCAGATAACAACACAGCAGCTTCTGGCACATTGGTAACTCAACTTGCCGATGCACCTGGTACAGCTGATGTTTTGATTTGCGCTTCTAAGGGTTCTATGGACACCGCTGAAGAAAACGGCTCCATTGATTCTGCTACTCGCGTAAACATGTTCAACAACGACCTAGTTATTGTTGCTAAGGAAGGTTCTGACCTTAAGATTTCTTCAATCGAAGACTTGGCAACAAATGATGCTATCACAAGCATCGCAATTGGCGATCCAAATGTAGTACCTGCTGGCAAATATGCTTTGCAGTCTTTGGAATCTGCTGGCTTGGTAACTTATGACACAGCTGAAGATGGCACAATCGAAAACATCGTTTGGGCAGACAGCATCGCTAACAAGATCAACGCTGGCGCTGACAAAGTTGGTACAGTTGCTAAGTATGTTTCTGGTGGCGAAGTAACAGTAGGTTTCATTTACACATCTGACATCTATCGTTACGATGGTCTTACATCAATCTTCACAACAGCTGCAGATTCTCACAAGACAATCGTTTACCCAGGCGCTGTTGTAGCTGGTTCTGCAAACGCTGATGCTGCTGCAGACTTCATCAACTTCTGCATGACTGACGCAAAAGCTCAATCATTGTTCCAGCAATACGGTTTTGAACTTGCTGCATAATTAACTCGTATTCAGCAAGCTTCAAGCTTATAAGATTAGTCTAGAGTACGGGCGGTATCCATTTGGGTGCTGCCCGTATTCGCATTAAATGAAATACACGTGGGTTATATGAAATTAAGAAAAAAAATCACTTCATTGTTTATGCTGCTTGTGCTTTGTACAAGTATGTTTCCAGTTTGCGCGCACGCTGCAGAGGCCGGTACTACTGCTGATGGCTCAAACTACTACGTTTCTGAAACACATACAGACCAGCAGTTTGAATCATCTGAATCTGAAGACGCGTATTCTATTTCTGAAGACAGCACAGCAATTGTGCTTAACGAAGCAAACTTTGGATTCATGAATTTTGTTCGCCTGAATAAGGGCACAAACAAAAGCTATTCTGGGGAATATTACGGATATCGCTACTCAATGCAGTCGGAAGACGCCTTTGCAGTTGTAAACGCGCAAGGTTATTCCATTGTTTATATCCCAGAAAGCGTTGCGGAAAACCTTGGAATAGACATACAAGACAAAGAATTTCAGTCGGAATTTATTGAGACAATGCAAATTGTAGATGCAGCTGCTTCAAACGGCGGACAGCAATTTGTAAAGCTATCCAATGAAGTGATTTTCACAAGTGCAAGTTCTGTTGAAATGGGCGGATACACTTATTCTTTTGGCGTAGAAGTTGAAGAAGATTACTACTACGCCACAATCACGCAGGGGGATTCGCAAGACTGCAGTGCTGGCGGAATTTACGCTTCATCTGGTAAGCTTGTTACCGCAGATGAAGTAAGCGTAGTTGCGGCTCCTACTGGTCTTGCTTGGGTGGCGCGCTTTTTAACAACGCTTGATTGGTCGCCTTTGTGGATATCTCTAAAGACAACAGGCGTTGCCATTTGCATCATCTTTGTTTTGGGTTTGCTTGCCGCTTGGCTTACAGTAAAAGTGCCAGACAAGGTAAAAGGCATTCTTGATACCATCTTCACCATTCCAATGGTTTTGCCGCCTACAGTCTGCGGTTTTGTGCTGTTGATGTTCTTCGGCGGGAATTCTGCAACAGGTAAATGGCTCATAGCTCATGGCATAGACATTGTATTTACCTGGCCTGCTGCGGTTATTGCATGTACGGTTGTTGGCTTCCCGATGATGTACAGAACTGTTCGTGGCGCGTTTGAAAACTTGGATGCGAACATGCTTGATGCGGCACGTACGCTTGGTTGGAGCGAGCCGCGTATTTTCGCCAAAATTATGATGCCGCTTTCATGGCCTTCAATTGCAGCTGGTACAGTGCTTGGCTTTGCGCGTGCTATGGGCGAATTTGGCTGTACCTTGTTCTTTGCTGGCAATGCAGCTGGCATTACGCAAACGCTTCCGCTTGCAATCTACTTTAACTGGATGGGCGGGCGACCGCAGGTAGCAATTTTCTGGGCGATAGTGGTTATTATTATTTCGTTCCTGGTTATCTTGTTCATAAATATTTATTCTGCTCGCACGCAAAAATATTCTGCGAAGGCTCCACGCAAAATGTCCCGTGACAAACAAGAGGAAGGAGGCATCAAATGAGCATAGTTGTTGATATCAAAAAGCGCTTGGCTACATTTGACCTGGAAGTTTCTCTTGACATTGGAAACGAAACCCTTGGTTTTCTTGGAGCATCTGGCTGTGGAAAGTCGCAAACGCTACGTTGTATTGCTGGCGTAGAAACTCCAGATGAAGGCAAGATTATTGTAAATGGGGTCACTTACTTTGACAGCGCCGCAAAGATTAATCTTTCTGCTCAAAAACGCAAAACTGCACTTCTGTTCCAAAACTTCCAGCTTTTCCCTCATATGAGTGTTGCTAAAAATGTTGCAGCTGGTATTGATAAGAGTGTTCCTGCTGCAGAGCGTGATGAAATCGTAAAGCGTGAACTGAAACGCTTTTCTTTGGATGGCTTTGAAGACCGCTACCCGCTGCATCTATCTGGTGGCCAACAACAGCGCGTGGCTCTTGCCCGTATGCTTGCGGCAAGGCCAGAAATTCTAATGCTTGATGAGCCATTTAGTGCGCTTGACTCACACTTAAAGGCGGCTCTTGAACAAGACATGCTTCGCTTGTTTGAAAGTGTTGATGGCAGCATCATGTATGTAAGTCACGACATTGATGAAGCATATAGGTTGTGTGACCGTATTGCGGTAGTGGACGAAGGCAAGATTTTGTCTGTTGGAACGCCAGAAGAAATTGTTGGGCATCCAAGTTCGCTTGCTGCTATAAAGCTTTCTGGTTGCAAAAACGTTGAAAAGATAGAAAGAATTGACGCGCATACCGTTTGGGTTCCAGAATGGGGCGTAAAGTTTACGGTTGCAGATGAAGTCCCAGAGGATGCAAAATACATGGGCATTCGTGCGTCAGCAATGGGGTATGCAAAAGGTGACGAAACTTGCAACGTGTACCCGGCAAAGGCCATGACAGTAAGTAATTCGCGTTTTGAACACTGGATTATGCTGGAGTATCAGACAGAGAAATCTCCAGCTGGTGACCGTTCGGACGATTCGTATTTGTCTAAACCTTACGTTCAGTGGTGGCAGGCCAAGAGGCAAAATTCGCCGGAGCGTTTTGTTGAAGTTGGAGATGTCGTAGATTTGTATATTCCGCCCGAAGCGCTTTATGTGGTGTCAAAGTAGTAGAATGTTTCGCGCTTTACGACAGGCGAGTGTAGAAAGACTAACAAATAAGAGGGGTTAAAAATATGGATATGATGCATACAATTTCTATTGAAGAGGCGCAATCTATTATCTTGAAGCAGGTATCTGCGTTAGAACCTGCAATAGAAGAGGTAAATGTTTTAGACGCGCTTGGCCGCGTAATTGCAAAGGATTTATATAGCGATATAGATGTGTCTCCGTTTGCACATTCCGCAATGGATGGCTTTGCTGTTTTGGCATCCGATGTTGAAAAAGCAAGCGAAGACGCGCCAGTTTATTTGAAAATTGCAGCACGTATTGGTGCAGGAGATGTGTTTGAGCGTGCGTTAGAACCAGGGGAATGCGTTCGCATTATGACTGGTGCAGCAACTCCAGACGGTGAAGTTGGCGTTGTAAAGATTGAAGATGTCACGTTTGCTGCAAGCGCTGATGGCGCTGGCACGTCAGAGGCAAAAGGTGAAGTTGATGAATACATCTGCGTTAAAGCTCCAGTAGCTGTTGGAAAAAACATTCGTGCAGCAGGTGAGGAAGTTCATGCTGGAGAACTTGCCTTCAAAAAAGGCGATATTGTCAAACCGGCAGGCGTTGGCTTGCTTGCCTCAACAGGCAATTTGACAGTTCCTGTGTATGCGCGTCCTAAAGTTGGCATTATCATTAACGGCAGTGAGCTTGTTCCAGCAGCGCAAGTGCCTGGACCTGGTAAAATTCGCGACTCAAATTCATGGTCCATTGCTGCATATGTTACAGAAGCAGGCGGCATTCCTGTTAACTATCCAATTGTGGAAGATGACCCAGACGCCATTAGAGCAGCATATGTTAAGGCTTTTGCAGAATGTGACTGCGTTGTGTCAACTGGTGGCGCTTGCCTTGGAGACTTTGACTTTTCTCCAAAAGTAATAGATGAACTGGGAGAATTGCTGTTCACGCGCGTAAGCATGCGCCCAGGAAAATCTCAGCCGTTTGGCATGGTAGATGGCAAGCCAGTGTTTGTCCTTTCTGGCAACCCTGCTGCTAGTGCTGTTGGCTTTGAGATGTTTGCACGTATTGCTCTCCGCGCAATGCAGGGCTATACAGATTTTGACAGGCCGCGAGTAAAGGCTCGCCTTGCTGTTGACCAGAAAAAGCACGAGGCTCGCGTGTTCTTGCAGCGTGGAACAGTGACGCGTGATGAAAAGTGGTCTGAAGGAACAGACATGAGCGCTTATGTTGCTGCTCCTTTTAAGAAGCAATCTTCTGGATTAAATGGTGAACTTCAAAATGCCAACGCCCTAATTATTCTTCCAGAAGGCGCGCGCGACTGGAAAGCTGGAGAAATCGTAGACTGCTTGCTTATTGCGCCTTTGTAGTTTAGCCTGCGTAAAATTTACGGAGCGCAGTAAGTTTGCGAATGTATGTGCAATAAAGGCGCTTGATAATGGTGTGCGAAAAAGTGCGCAACTAAACCGCCAACCTATAGCGCTGCTGTAGCTTTCTGTGAAAAATATAGGCGAAAGCCATAAATAGCTTTACAATAATGCGTTGCACGAAACAGCGCATGTAATGGCGTGCGGAAAAGTGTACGTAATAAGTTTTATGGTGCAAAGTGCACCAAAGGAGAACGCATGACACAACGTAACCCAATGAATGAACGAAACACTTCTGAAGAACGTACGGGAGTTAGCCGCAAAAGCGCAGCATCGGCAAAGCCAAAAAATGCTGCTGCAGCTTCGGTTCGTATAGAGAGTGCCAAGAAAACGCCACAAGAGAAAAAAGCAGCTCGTAAAGCCGCGGAAAAACAAGAGCGTGCAAAACAACAAGAGCGCGACCGCATGTATTACAAGGTTCCTACAAAAAGGTATAAAAACCTGCGCATTTTGTGGGGCGTTTTGCTTGCCGTAGCCGTTATTGCATGCATTAGTATGTTCTTCGTTTCTCAAAACACGGCTGTTAGTTCTACAGCATACATTGTTGTGGTTGTCATAGCTTATGCCGCCATTTTTGCCGCATTTTATGTTGACTTTTCGCTTATCAGAAAAGAACGCAGACGTTACCAAGAAGAAATGCTTGCCTCAAAATCTAAGGCAGAACGTCGCGAAGAAAAGGCAAGAAGACAAGCTGAAATTGCTGCTAAGAAAAAAGCAGCAGAAGAGCCTGCTACAGAGCCTGCACCAGCTGCAGAAAAGAAAGGCTTTTTCTCTCGTTTCAAGAAAGACAAGAAAGAAGAAGACGCTTCTTCTGAAACAGACAGCGAAACTAACGCTACAGAAGAAAAAGGCAACAAATAAGAAAACGATAAAGTTAATTCTAACTTAGATTGATGCCAACAAAAGTAAAAACAACGCTCTTTCCTCTTCTTGCTGCATTTATTTGGGGCGTTGCGTTTAGTGCGCAAAAAGGAAATGAAACCGGCGCACTTACATTTAATGCTTGCAGGGGCATTGTTGCTTTTGTCTTTTTGTTGATTGTTGTTCTGGTGTTCACCAAGGGGGACTGGCGTCACATACTTTGCGAAAGTTCGCCAAAAGAAACGCGCACTCTTTGGATTGGCGGTATTTGCTGTGGGCTGGCGCTTGCTTTTGCAACGTTTTTGCAGCAAGTTGGCCTAGATGGAAACACGGAAGCTGGCAAGGCAAGCTTTTTAACCGCAATGTATATAGTGCTTGTGCCTGTTTTAGGCATTCCCTTAAAACGCCGTGCGTCGCTTAATGTGTGGGTGAGTGTTGCTGTTGCGGTAGTTGGCTTGTACATGCTTTGTGTTAAAGAGGAAACAGAAATAAGGCCAGATGATCTGTTAGTTTTATCTTGCTCGTTGGTGTTTGCTATTCACATTTTGCTCATTGATCATTTTTCTCCAAAAACTAACGGTATCAAGCTTTCATGTATTCAATTCTTAACGGTATTTGTTGTTTCGGGCGTGCTAGCTGTTGTGATTGAACAGCCAAGTTGGGAAGGCATTCAAGCAAGTCTGCTGCCAATTGTTTATTTGGGAGTTATGTCTTCTGGCGTTGCCTACACTTTGCAAATTGTGGCACAGCGTGATGCAGACCCTACAACGTTAACAGTGTTGCTTTCTATGGAGTCTGTCTTTGGGGTAATAGCTGGCGCGTTTGTGCTTGGAGAAGTGCTAAGCACGCGCGAATACATTGGGTGTATCTTGATGTTCGCAGCTGTAATCTTGGCTCAAATTCCGTTTGATAAATTGCGCAAAAAAGAAAAGGCAAGCTAGGGAAGCGTCCTGGGCGAATTTGTCTAAACGCAAAACGCGGCATTGCAAGCTTTGCTTGGACATATGAGAAACGTTCGTCACGCGCCGCGTAAAGAAGGCTCTGCGCGAAGAAGGCCCATGCAGTTTCAGTTTAAGCAGTAGGAATTGCGCCTTTTTCGCAACGGTTTCCCCAAGAATCAATAAGCTTGCCATCCCGGCGCACGCAAATGATTTCGCAGTGGTTAGCACACTTATTGCAGGTTACTTCGCGTGTAATGAATTCAAAATCTTGCACAGCTTGAAAATCCAGTTCACCTGTTGAAAACGGACCATCTTCTGGTAAAGGCGCGCTTTCATCATAAGCGCTGCGCGCAAGCAAGGCTACGCCGTATGCTCCCATCAAGTGGCCATCTTCATCTACAATTATGTCGCAATCAAGCTGGTCACTGAAGGCTTTTACAACGCCAGCGTTTTTGCTCACGCCGCCTTGGAACACAACAGGCCCAACTATCTTTTTGCCCTTGCCAACATTGTTAAGGTAGTTTGAAGCCACGGCATTACAAAGCCCGGCTATTATGTCTTCGCGTGCGTAGCCAACTTGAATTTTATGCACAAGGTCGCTTTCTGCAAACACGGTACAGCGTGCAGCAATGTTTGCGGGGTGTGTGCTTGTTAGGGCAATTTCGCCAAAATCTTTTACATCCACGCCAAGGCGCGCTGCCTGGCTAGAAAGAAAACTTCCAGTTCCAGCGGCACAAAGCGTGTTCATGGCATAATCTACGGCAATGCCGTCTTCCACGCAGATAATCTTTGAGTCCTGGCCGCCAATTTCAAGGATGGTGCGCACATCTGGGTGCAAGTGCGTTGTGCCAACAGCGTGTGCCGTGATTTCGTTTTTCACCATGATGGCACCGCACATGGTACCAACAAGGCGTCGCGCAGAACCGGTTGTCCCTGCGGCTACTACAGATGTTGTGCTTGTGTTTGTTTGTTCTGCTAGGTTTGCTATTACGCGGCGCGCGGCACCGCATGGGTCGCCTTCTGTCCAAAGATATGTGCGGGCAAAAATTTCGCCTGCATCGTTAATGAGCACTCCTTTTGTGGAAATTGACCCAATGTCTATGCCAAGATATGCGCGAGTTTTTGAGTTACTCATAATGCGCTGTCTCCTTTCTGGTTTGCGGAAGCGGCGCTTGTTGCTTCGTAGCGCGAGTTTGCACTTGTGTTGCAACGTGCGCTTGCGTTGGTTGAAGCGGCGCTTGCGCTGGCTGAAGCGGCGCTTGCGTTGCGGTGTGCGTTTGCGTTGGCTGAAGTGGCGCTTGCGTTGGTTGAAGCGGCGCTTGCGCTGGCTGAAGCG
>CAZRFO010000036.1:0-9315 GCA_964599515.1 uncultured Eggerthellaceae bacterium
TAATTATCCCGCAGACAGTGCGCCGCGTTATTCCTACAATGACCAGCGAATTTATCTTGTTGTATAAAGATACTTCACTTCTAGCTGCTGTAGGCATTATGGAAGTTGTTCAGTACTCAAAGTCTATTGTTGCGAGCACTGGTTCAATTACACCATACATTGTTGCTGCAATTTTCTATCTTGTTATTACGCTTCCGTTGGCAAAAGTTGTTGGCAATTTGGAGCGCAAACTTGCGGGAACCGATTCTGGTTCTGCGCCTGGTTCCAAGAAGAAAAAGAAAAGCCGCAAGGCCTTCGACAAAACAGAAGAAGAGCTTATTGCAGAAATTGAAAAAGCAGAAGAAGGCGCTGCCTCTACATCTGGAGCGTCTGCGTTAACTTCAGTTCAAACGCAGAGCATGTAGGGAAGGTGGATGATATGGAAAATAATTTACATCACGTAAGCGCCGAAGTTGTTGTTCGCATAGAAAATTTGCAAAAAAGCTTTGATGACCTGCATGTTCTTCGTGGCGTTAACCTAGATGTTCACAGAGGAGAAGTTGTTGTTGTTCTGGGCCCTTCAGGTTCTGGTAAGTCAACTATGCTTCGTTGCATCAACCGCTTGGAAGAACCTACGGGCGGTAGAATATTTTTTGAAAATACAGAAATAACAGGCAAAAATGTAAATATCAATGAAGTTCGTGCAAAACTTGGAATGGTGTTTCAGCAGTTCAATTTGTTCCCGCACCTAACCGCTAAGAAAAACGTCATGCTCGCGCAAATGAAGGTACTAAAGCGCAGTAAAGAAGAAGCTGAGCGCATTGCAATAGAGCAGCTTGAAAAAGTTGGCTTGGGCGACCGTGTAGACTACAAACCAAACCAGCTTTCTGGCGGTCAGCAACAGCGTGTTGCCATTGCACGCGCTCTTGCAATGGACCCGCACGTGATGTTATTCGATGAAGCAACGAGTGCACTTGACCCAGAGCTTGTACGTGATGTTTTAGGCGTTATGAAATCTCTTGCACGTGGTGGCATGACAATGATTGTTGTGACACATGAAATGGGTTTTGCTCGCGAAGTTGCAGATAGAGTAATATTTATGGATGGGGGAGTTATTGTTGAACAAGGCACGCCAGAGCAAGTGTTCGACCATCCTCAGTCCGACCGCACCAAAGACTTCCTTGGTCACATTTCGTAGTTTATGGCTGGGGTGGCGGGCTCAGTCGCTCAAACAGTCCTGAGCTCGCCTATTTTGTGATGCTTCGCTTATATCACAAAATAGGCTTCGTGCGGAACTCGCTTGGTGAGCTCCGCCACCCCCAGCCTTTGAATGTCTAACTATGTCGAGTGCGGTAAGGTTGCAAATGGTGTTCGCTCGTATACATTGCCAGCAAGCGGATGGCGTGCCTTGTTGCACTATGTGAGCGTTGGGGGTGGCGGCAAAGATACCACTAAACTACTTTAGCGCGCTAAAGTGACAAACCTGCAATACGATGGAAACATTTATACAGTACAATACGTGAAACACAACAACTTAAAAGATGTTTGGGTTTATAAAGTATATGTAAAAAAGTTTGTGTTGAAAGACCGAAAGGGGAGAGAAATGAAAAAGAAGCTTATTGCTATCGCAGCAACCGCATTGATGGTTGTCGCACTTGCTGGATGTTCAAGCAACTCTAGCAGTTCTAGCAGCGAAAATGCTACTAACAATGAAAGCAGCGCTGCATCAGAAAAGCTTGGTGACGGCTCTAACTTAACGTTTGTTACTGGCGGCGAATCAGGCACCTATTACGCAGTTGGCGGCGTTATTGCTAACGATGTAACAAACAATTGCAACCTTAGCGTTACAGCAGTTGCAGGTAACGGCAGCCAAGCAAATGTAGTTGAACTTGAAGACGGCACAGCGCAGCTTGGATTCTGTCAAAGCGATGTTATGTCTTACGCATATGACGGAACAAACATTTTCAAAGACACTGGTGCAATTAATTGCTTTAGCACAGTAGCCGCTCTATATGACGAAACAGTACAAATTGTTACATGCGACCCAGATATTAAGACTGTAGCAGACTTGAAGGGTAAGACTGTTTCTGTTGGCGCTGCAGGATCTGGCGTTTACTTCAACGCAATTGACGTTTTGGGTGCTTATGGTCTTAGCTTAGATGACATCAACCCATCTTATCAGTCATTCAAGGATTCAGCAGATTCTTTGACAAATGGCCAGATTGATGCTGCGTTTATCGTAGCTGGTGCTCCAACTTCTGCAATTGTTGAACTTTCAACTACAAAGCAGGCATACCTTGTATCCATTGAAGATGCTCAAGTTGATGAACTTCTTAAGTCTTCGCCTTATTACTCAAAGTCAGTTATTCCTGCTGGCACCTACAATGGCATTGATGAAGATATAACAACCGTTTCTGTTCAAGCAGTTATTATTGCTGCAAACACAGTATCTGAAGACGCAATTTATGCTTTCTTGTCAGAGATGTATGGTAACATTGACGCACTATCAGACGCTCATGCAAAATTTGAAGAAATGAGCATTGAGAAGGGCGCTTCAATCACAAGCGTTCCTTATCACCCAGGTGCTGTTAAGTACTTTGCAGAACAAGGTATTACTGTAAAGTAGTCCAAAGCTAGTGATGCTTATACTGTAAACATACTTTTACAGAATTAGTCTTACGGTCGCGGCGGGCAAATAGCCTGCCGCGGCTTGCTGTATACACGCTTGTATTGTTGCTCTTGGAAGTATGTAAGCGCGAATGTTAAATAATGCGAATGTCGCAATGTGCAAACTGTAGTGCGCTTGCTTGCACATTAGGATATTCGCCATATGGTTAGCAAACCGATGCATTGCTGCTTGCTGTATCAGGTGGTTTGCAAAGATATCAGGTATAATACGCAACGCTAATAAAGTATAAAAGACTTCAAACTATATGTTTTAAGGGAGGCTGACTTTGAGTTTATTTAAAAAGAAAGAAAAACAAGAAACGAAAATAGAAGAGCCAGAGCCTCAATCTGTCATTGGAGCAGAAGAAGAAACAGACATTGACGCTGTTATGCGCAAATACGACCGTGAGTCAAACACGCGTATTTGGGAGGGAACCCCAAAGATTATTGTTTCAGTGATTATGGCGGCATTTAGCATTTATTGCATAGGAATGACACTGCTTTCTACGGAACTCCCAGAAACAAAACTTGCTCGTTTTATGGCATTCGTTATTGTAATTGGCTATCTTATTTATCCTGTGCGAAAAAATGGCAGGGTACGCGTTAACTTTATTCCATGGTATGACATTGTGCTTATGGTTGCAGGTGCGGGAAGCTTTTTGTATTTTGCATTCAACGCGCAAGAAATCATTATGCTTATGGGGCGCCTTGAACTAATCCACATTATTTTGGGCATTATTGGCATTGTGATTGTTGCAGATCTTTGCCGTAGAAGCGTTGGTATTCCAATTTTGGTAGTTGTTGCATGTTTGTTTATTTATGCAGTTTACTGGCGCTACACTCAAAATGGAGATATCTTCACTACGGCACGCTTTGTTGTCAATAAACTTTTCTATTCTACTAGCGGAATTATTGGCACACCTATCAATGTTTGCTATACATACATTGTGTTGTTCATTATCTTTGGTGCATTTTTGGAACGCACTGGTGTTGCTGCATTCTTTATTTCTTTTGCAAACCGTTTAGCAGGTTGGTCTTCTGGTGGCGCAGCAAAGGTTGCTGTTATTTCTTCTGCACTTTGCGGCATGGTTTCTGGGTCTTCGGTTGGCAATACTGTTACAACGGGTTCCGTGACTATTCCTATGATGAAAAAGACTGGGTACAAACCAGAATTTGCTGGAGCCGTAGAAGCTGCAGCTTCAACTGGCGGTCAAATCATGCCGCCTATCATGGGTGCTGCGGCATTTTTGATGGCAGAATACATTGGTATTCCTTATATTGAAGTTGCAACTAAAGCAATCATACCTGCGTTTTTGTACTTTGCAGGTATCTTTATTGCAGTTCACTTGGAAGCAAAAAAGCTTGACTTGAAGGGCATTCCAAGAGATCAACTTCCTAAGTGGTCTTATCTTGCTAAAAATTGCTACCTAATTATTCCTTTGGTAATGCTTGTTTGGCTTGTTGCATCTGGCGTTCGCACTATGGCAGTTTCTGCTGCAATGTCTATTGTTGGTGCGTTTGTTATTGGATGTATCAACTTCTTCTTTACGAATTTGCGTGAACGCGAAGAAGGTCAAGGCATTGGTTGGGTTATAAAGGAAACAGTACATGTAGCAGCTGTTATGTTGTTTGAGTCTTTCCAAGCAGGTGCAAAGAGCGTAATTTCTGTTGCTGTTGCTTGTGCAATGGCTGGTTTGATTGCTGGTTGCATTGTTGTAACAGGCCTTGCTTCTACGCTAATCAATGCAATTGTAACTATCGCAGGTGGAACAGTAATACTTGGTTTAGTGCTAACTATGGTTTGCTGCATCGTTTTAGGTATGGGCGTTCCAACTACTGCAAACTACTGCATTATGGCTTCCATTTGTGCACCAATTCTTGTCCAAATGGGAATTCCTGTAGTGGCTGCTCACTTCTTTGTATTCTTCTTTGGCATTGTGGCAGACATTACACCTCCTGTTGCCTTGGCAGCATACGCAGGCAGTGCAATTGCGCGTTCTAACCCTATGAAGACTGGCGTAAATGCTACAAAGCTTGCAATTGCAGCATTTATCGTGCCTTACATTTTGGCGTTCAATCCAATTATGGTTTTAGAGGGAGACATCACATTTATTGCTATTGCTGTGATTATAGTGACTTCACTCGTTGGCTTATTTGCGGTTGCTGCTGGTCTAAACGGCTTTTTGTTTAGAAAGATTCCTGTAGTATTGCGCTTAGTATTGATAGTTGCAGGTATTTGCATGATGGTGCCAGAAACAATAAGCGACATAGTTGGTATTGTGGCTGTTGTGCTAATTGTTTTGTTCTTACTAAAATCAACTCGCAATGCAAAGGAAGCATTAAGTTAGTTTTAAAGCCGCATATAGGAAACTTGGCGTATATTAAAAAATTGTTCTTGCAAAGAGTGTTTTGTTATGCAAGAATATACAGGCTGAAAACAGCAAGGGCGATTGGCGCAGCGGTAGCGCAGGTGCCTTACAAGCACAAGGTCAGCGGTTCAAATCCGTTATCGCCCACCATTGAATTTTCAAAAACTCCGGGTTCACCCGGAGTTTTTTGTTATCCTGTAAACATAGATTTTTAAACACCAAAACAATCACGCAAAACAAGTAAAAGGAGCTTGCATGTCATATCACTTAGGCATAGATGCTGGCTCTAAAACTATTAAAGTTTTGGTTCTTGATGAAAACGATGAAATCGTTCATGTTTCGTATACAAGGCATCGCTTTGACATCAAAACAATGCTTATACAAGCAATCCATGAATTAAATTGGCGCTTTGGAAAAATAGATGCAAGCGTATGCGTAACCGGTTCTGCCGGAATTGGTGTAGCGCAGGCTTGCGACCTTCCCTTTGTGCAAGAAGTAGTATCTACAACGGTAGCTGTGCAGCAGCTGTTTCCACAAGCGGATGCCGTTATTGAACTTGGAGGAGAAGACGCCAAGGTAATTTACCTTACAGGTGGCCTGGAGCAGCGTATGAATGCAACTTGCGCTGGTGGAACTGGCGGCTTCATAGATAACATTGCATATATGCTTGGAATTAAAACTTCTCAGGTTGGATCGCTTTCGCTTGGTTCTACTCGTACGTATCCAATTGCTTCGCGTTGTGCGGTGTTTGCTCAAACAGACATTCGCCCGCTAATGAGCGCAGGTGCTTCAATTACAGACCTTTGCGCAAGCACGCTTGATGCGGTTGTGCGACAGGTAATAGGAGGTCTTGCTTGTGGGCGCCCAATAGAAGGAAACGTTGTGTATTTGGGCGGGCCATTTAGGTATGTTCCGCAGTTGGCACACATGTTTACAAAGGCGCTAAACTTACAACCAAGGCAAGGAATTTTGCCAAAAGAACCGCACATAGTAACGGTGCAAGGCGCTGCAATTTATGGAAAACAACTTGATAACCCTGTCATCATCAATACTGGAGAACTTGAAGAGCGTCTAAAAGAGGCAAACTTTGAAGACGGAAGCCTTCCGCACTTAGAGCCCCTTTTTGAAAGCGAAGATGAAATTGAAGAATTTCAAAGTGAACACGATATTGGTTTGCCTCGCGCGCGTCTTTTTGACGCAAGCGGACCACTCTATTTAGGCATAGACGCTGGTTCAACTACAGTAAAAATAGCAATTCTGGATGAAAACGAAACGCTTCTTTATTCTGACTACAAGGAAAACGAAGGCGAAGTTTTAAACACTGCAGTGGATATGCTAAAGCAGGCATATGGGCAATTTCCAAAAACCTATAAGGGCGACTACTTGGCTTATTTTGCTCATGCTGTGGCTACCGGGTATGGCGAAGATTTGCTTATTAAGGCGCTTGGTGTAGATTCCGGCGTGGTTGAAACTTCTGCTCATGTTGCAGCTGCGCTTCATTTTGACCCGCAGCTTAGTTTCATGTTAGACATTGGCGGACAAGATATGAAGGCTGTTTGGGTCCGCGATGGAGTAGTAGAAAACGCAGTTCTGAATGAAGCTTGTTCAAGTGGATGCGGGGCGTTTCTTTCTGGTACAGCTTGGGGTTTGCGTCTTCCTCTAAGTTCTTTTTCTAAGTCAGCAATGCGCGCAAAATCTCCAATAGATTTGGGAACAAAGTGCACTGTATTTATGAATTCGCGCATGAAGCACGCTCAAAAAACTGGCGCAAACAAAGAAGACCTTGCAGCTGGAAGTGTTTACTCAGTTGTTAAAAATGCGCTCTTTCGCATTATAGGCATCAATAATATAGATTCGCTTGGTGACCACATAGTTGTGCAAGGTGGCACTTTTAAAAACGATGCAGTCCTGCGCGCGTTTGAAAAGATTTCCGGCAAAGGCGCAATGCGGCCAAACCAGGCGCACTTAATGGGTGCAATTGGGGCGGCGCTTATTGCTAAGCGGCGTGCTCACGCAAAAATGAGTGAAGCGGTCAAGGCAAATACGCAAGAGTTGCCACATTCTACTTTGCTTACTCGAGCTCAGCTAGACGAATTCAAAGTGAACAGAAAGCTTCATAGATGCACCGGATGTGGAAATGCTTGCATGCTTACCTTGTTGGATTTTGGAATGGGTAGGCGCTTCATAAATGGAAACAAGTGTTCACGTGCATATTCGCTTGTAGATTTTGACGCTAGCGAAAGCCTAGGAATTAGCTATGAGCAGCTTGCGCCTAATGTTATTGCATACGAACGCAGTCTTATTGAATCGTATAAGACGCACACACAAGATGGCGAACTAGGAAAAGTACATGTTGGGTTTATACCTGCGCTTACTTCATATGCAAACATTCCGTTTTGGCATACGCTCCTTGCGACATGCGGCTTTTCTGTCGTGATGCCAAAGACCGAAAATTCTCTTTCGTTGCAAAGCGAAGCTGCATCAACTGTTCCGTCTGAAAGCGTGTGTATGTGTGCAAAACTTTCGCATACTCATTTGTTTTCTGTTGAAGCGCAAGGCGCAACGGTAGCGTTTATGCCTCAATACGACAGGGGAGCGCACTGTGCTGTTTCTGCATCGTATGCAAATGCGCTAAAAGATGGAGCATCGCTTAAATCAAAACTAGCGGCAACTATGATTTCTCCGCTTTTATTTGTATCTAAACCTTCGCTTTTTGTACAAGATCCACAAAGCATTTCTGCTGTGTATGAAAGCTTTGTTCAACTTGCAAAAACTGCAGATGCCAGCGCAGAACTTTCGCGTGAAAAATTCAATGCCGCATTTGAGCGAGCGTTAAATGCGCAAGCGGAATTCATAAAAAAGGTTTGCGAAAAAAATGAAGAGGCTATTGCCTGGGTAAATGAGACAAACGCACGCGGAATTCAAACTCGTCACGGTGTTGTGCTTACTGGCAGGCCTTATCATGTAGATAAAAATCTTTCGCATTCAATTGATGAAGTCTTAAGCAGCCTTGGCGTTGCCGTGCTTTCGCCAACTGGTGTGCCTAAACGCAAGCGAAGCCTTGCACAAATGCATGCAAACCCTCGCAAATTTGACCACTGGGCACCAGCTGCGCACTATATAAGACTTGCAGAGTACGCCAGGCAAAACCCGCGTTTGGAAGTTGTTTATACGTATTCGTTTGGGTGCACTTTTGATGTGGTTAGCCTTGATGAAGCGGCGGCATTTTTGCACAATGCCCACAAGCCGTTTACTGCTTTAAAGATAGATGAAATTACAGATGTGGCACATATTCGCATCCGCCTTAGAACTTTAGTTGAAGGCTTGGAACAAGCAGAATATATGCGCAAAAATGAACGCGAAGAATCTTTGGCTAATTGTTCGCAAGATGCGCGTGAAATAGACGGACATGCACTTAATGCAAAAACTATCTTGCCAGACTATGTGCCGCCGCTGCGCACGTTTGGCGTGCTTGATGAAGCGTATGTAAAGGCTGCGCGCGAAGGCGACATATATGCATTTGCGAATATGGATGAATGCGACGTAGAAACATCACGCGTATATGTGCACGATTTGTGTTACACCACGCTTGTTACTATTGGTAGGGCGCTTCGCATAATGGAAGCGGCACCAGAGCTTGACCGCCTTGCCATACCTTATATATGTAGCGAATGCATCTTTGATTGTATACCTGTTGTGCTAGCTAGAACGCTTGGCAGATACATTGATGTTGAATGGGTTCATGCTTGGCCAGAAAATACCGAACAAGACACTATGGAACGCAGCGGCGCTGCAAGTACTTCTTCCTTAAAGCATGAAGCTCAAGAGCGTAAAAAGATAGGTCTTGTTGGAACCGCGCCATTGGTGTTTGACCCTTATCTTAATGACAACATCGTGCAAGTTATAGAATCTCATGGGGCAGAAGTAGTATTTCCTAATGCGCATGAACTCCAAGTTGATGATGTTCGTTACATTCCGGTGCTTAAGCGCTTTGTTGAAGAAGGCGTGACAAGCGTAATTTACTTGCAAAGTTTTGGCTGCTTGAAGGGACATGTCCAGGCGCGTGGCGCTTTGCACGAGCTTAAAAACCTTTTCCCGCAGCTCACCATTACGGTTATAGACTACGATGCAGAAGCCTCAGCCCTAAACCGCGAAAACCGCGTCCTACTTGCTATTCACTAATCTTTGGCTGGGCTGGCGGGCTCAGTCGCTCAATTTAACTGCGACGGCGAGGTGACAAAGGGCGTTCGCTCACAGTCCTGTGCTTGATTTTTCGTGGTGCATTCGCTTATACCACGAA
>CAZRFO010000037.1:0-9272 GCA_964599515.1 uncultured Eggerthellaceae bacterium
GTTTCTGCGCGTTGCTTCAGCAGCACCGTTTCCGCGCGTTGCTTCAGTAGCACCGTTTCCGCGCGTTGCTTCAGCAGCACCGTTTCCGCGACACAATCATTGCCAGCCGGACAACACTGACATTCACACAACCTAAGCCATCACCTAGTTTCCTTTTTGTTTAATAACAAAAGCCGTGCAACATTAGCGTTCGTGCAGCCTAAGCCAGTAAAAAAGTTGTCCAAAAACAAGGACAAGATTCGCATTTATGTATATACTGTGAAAGATTATAAATATTATTTTCAATATGTGTACCAACATAAATGTGGCACGGGCAAAATAGCAAACGCACCAGATTGAAAGAGGTTTTTTGTGATTTTTGGTTTATCTAACAAAAACACACTTCGCAAAAAACCACTTGCGTTGTCCGCATTCTTCGTTTGCGCAATTATTTCCATTTGCTGCGCGCTTCTACTAACTTCATGCACACAAAAAACAGAAGCGCCGGAAACAGAAAGCTCTCGCCCAATTATTACCATAGGAAGCGCCGACTACGCTCCATTCATGAATCTTGACAACAATGGAGACCCTACGGGCATTGATGTTGAAATTATTACAGAGGCATTCAATCGCGTTGGCTACGACGTTGACTTTGTTACCATCCATTGGGAAGATAAAGAAAAGCTACTTGAATCTGGCGAGGTTGACTGCATTACAGGCGGCTTCACTATAGAAGGCCGTGAAGATTCATATCTTTGGACAAAACCGTATATGCACAGCAACCAAGTAGTGGTAGTTAATTCAAGTTCGCAGATAAAATCGCTGGACGATTTAGAAGGCAAAACAATTGCCGTTCAATCTTCTTCGTCTGCAGAAAATGCGCTGCTAAACCATACAAACCCAAACATTTCTGCAAATGTTCAAGTGTTTAGCTTTGAGAACAACTCTCTTCCATTTGCTGCGCTAGGTTGCAATTATGTAGATGCACTTGTAGCCGATGAACCTGCAGTTACTCAGTACATAAAAAATTACAACACCACATTTACTATTCTTGATGAACCAGCTATAGAGGCAACAATTGGCACAGCGTTTGCAAAGAATGGAGATGCAGAGCTTTGCCAGAAGATAAATGACGCACTTGATGAAATGTATAAAGATGGAACATTAGAGCAAATCATTGGCAAATACCTTGATAATGCAAACAGCTACTTGGAAGGCTTAGACTTTGAATAAGAAAAGCCAAAATACCAGCGCAAGCAAGGCATTTATAATAATTGCCATAGCCTTAGGCATTATTTTGGCATGTTCTGTATTGTTTATATACACATACATAGCAAAAAGCAGAGGCGATGCTCAGCTTGCCACCGGAATAGAATACATTAAGCGCCAATACAGCTACTACATTGAATACAACAACACAGAAGAAGCCAAAAGCCTTATACGTAAAGTAGAAACTTCCAGTCTTTTAGATGACTATCAAGAAGGCATCACGCCTGAACATTTGCAGCTAAAAACGGAAGAATCGGCTGCTACCGGCATTGCTGTTCTGGATGAAAATAGCAACGTAATAACTGAATATTCCCAAGATGAAGTTACATACGAAACATTCCGCCACGAATTCAACGAAGACATTATCCAAAACGCCATGCAGCATGACAATGATGTATACATGAACCGTATAACGCTAGATGATGAATCGTGCGTTGATGTTGCCATTCAAGAATATGGACCAGGAACCGTTGTTGTGTACAAGCACACAACAAGAGAATTTGCAGTAAAGTCTATTTTGTCAATTCAAAACATTCTAGATGGCTACGACCCAGAACAAAACGGCACTATTGTTATCACAGATGGTGCAAACATTGTTGCGTCTAACGATAGATCTTTACTTGAAGATGTTATATCCGAAGAAAACTACAAACTTATCTATGACATTCGCAATAGCGGGCAGGCAGACACAATGCTAACCGTGAAAAAAGAAGGCGAAAGCCAACGCTACTTTGGAAGGTACAGCCACGGTAGCGAATTTTATATTTGCGCGTTTATGTCTGAACACCAAATATATAGCGGCGCAATTCCTGTTGTAGGCTTAGTGATTATTCTTTACGTTTTTGCCGTTGTTGGCTTGCAATTCATGAGAATGAAATCAACAAATAAGCTCATTTTGAGCCAAAAAGAACAAGAACGCATGTACCAACGCGAGCTTGAAAACAAGAATGCAGAACTCACAAAAGCCGTGAACAAGGCAGAGGCAGCAAGCCGTTCAAAGCAAGACTTCTTGTTCAATATGTCTCATGACATTCGCACGCCTATGAATGCCATCATTGGGTTTACAAATTTGGCAGAACAAAATATAAATGATGCAGAAAAGACGCACACTTACCTTACTAAAATCATGACATCAAGCAAGCACTTGCTTTCTCTTATAAATGACGTGCTAGACATGAGCCGCATTGAAAATGGAAAAGTAAACATTGAGGCTTTCCCCGTATGCATAACGGAACAGTTGCAATTGGTAAAAGACATTGTCAATTCAGACATTGAGACAAATAATCTTACCTACATTGAAACAACCGAAAATCTTGACGACGTTTACGTATACGCGGACGCGCTACATGTTAACCGCGTACTTATGAATATCCTGGGCAATGCAGTTAAGTTCACACCAGCGGGCGGTACAATTACGTTTACCGTGCGCGAAAGAAAACCTGCACGCCATGGTTATGCCTTATATGATTTCATAATTGAAGACACCGGCATTGGCATGAGCGAAGAATTTGTAGGCCGTATATTTGAGCAATTTGCAAGAGAAAAATCTTCTACCGTAAGCCGTACTCAAGGAACAGGTCTTGGAATGTCAATTACAAAAAGCCTGGTAGACCTTATGGGCGGAACTATTGAAGTTGAAAGCAAACTTGGACACGGGTCAAAATTTACAGTTACCTTCGAATTCATGCTAACAACCAAAGATATAGTACAAAGAAACATGGAAGAACAAGACATCAATTCAAGCGTAGACTTAGCTGGTAAAAGAGTTTTGCTTGTAGAAGACAACGAACTCAACATGGAAATTGCTATTGCAATACTTGAGGCTGCAGGCTTTGAAATTGAAACGGCAGAAGACGGAAGCGAAGCTCTAAATAAAGTAGACGAACAACCAGCTGGATACTACGATGTGATACTGATGGATATCCAGATGCCAATGATGAACGGATACGAAACAACACGAGCTATTCGCATGCTTGACAACCAAGAAAAAGCAAGTGTTCCTATTATTGCCATGACAGCAAATGCGTTTGATGAAGACAAGAAAAACGCTAAAGCAGCAGGAATGAATGCACACATTTCCAAACCAATAAACGTGGCAGATTTAATGCAAACAATAGAAAATGTTTTAAACGAGGCCAAGCGCAACAAGTAAGCGTCAACCAGCCCAACAAGTTAATCAACAAGTTAGGCAGCCGCGGCTAACAAGTACCAGTCAGCCAAGACAACCAATCAATCGGCCAACCACAACTAGCAAAGATTAACTACAGCTAAAGAACTTGCTGGCTCATAAGCATGCGCTTTTGAGCAGAGCCCTCTTTTTCCATTTCAAATGTTTCTGTCATGCCAGATAGAATATCTATTGCAAAAACCTCTTGAGAAATAGATATAGCATGTGCTGTACAAATGTTTTCACAAGTGCGACATTTCACGCATTTGCTTGGAATGTGGCCGATGTTTTTAGCTTTGCCGTCTTCTTCAATAAGCTTAACAAGCGCACCTGTTGGGCAAAAAACCGCACACATATAACATGACTTGCATTTTTGCGTATCTATAATGACATTCCCCCAAAGGCGTGTGTCAAACATGATGTCATCAGGTTGCCCAAGCTTACTAAGTGAATTTATAAGCTGAGTGCGCCTATCTGGAACAAAATGAGGAAGAACCCCCTGTTCATTCACATGAATATAAACTGGACCCTTCTTTTCTTCATTTGCGTCAAGCGCTTCATTTACACCAAATACAGCAACTTCTTTTGCTGTATTTTTGGTTTGCTCTTTCACATCCGAGAAAAATGCTCGCTTTTCTGCATCAAAAAATTCATCTTGATTTTTACGCAAGGAATGAGGCAATTTTTGGGCAAAATGCAAGTCCATTGAATTGTGCCACGTATCAAGAAGCTGCTTTGCTGTTGTTATAACTTGTTCTTCTGCAGCATGACCGTGTTCATGTTCGCAGCCAACGCACAGTTTATCAATAAGCAAAACGGAAGACACATCGTGGCTTGCAAGAGTTACAAGAAGACTTTCTTCTACCCTGCCAATACAAGGCACAACTACTGCCTTGCTAAAATCTACAAGGTTGCCTGCCTTTTCTGCCATTTTGTCGCACATGATAACAACCGTTCCGTCATTGTTTGCGGCAGCCTTATCGCAAAACAAAAGCAGCTCTTTATCTGTTGGGCTTTTTGGTTCTAGCGCTGCAGTTGGGCAGATTGTTGCACACGTGCCACAACCAATGCAAAGAAAAGGGTCTACAATGAGCTCGTTTTCGTGCGTGCTAATACACCCAGAAACACAAACGCTTGCACAACGCAGGCAATCTGCGTTTCTGTTGCGTACCAAAACGCAGCGTTCCTGATTAACAGAAAGTTTTCCTCCGCCAATCTTGCCTATGAAATCTATCATGTTGGAAATTTTCATATGTAACTTTGCCTTTTCTTTAAGTGTTTTACAACTTGACATATCGTAGCAGAAAATAACATTTACATGCGTATGTAACTTGCGCCTTACCGTATAATAAACCCATACAAAAAAGCGTAGTTTTGAAAGGTATGACTCATGAATTTAGCTACAGGTGAAAGCCTACACGGCTTTACTCTTCTATACACAAATGAAGTGCCAGAAGCGCATTCGCTTGCACATGTTATGACACACAAAGCAAGTGGCGCTCGATTGATGTTTCTTGAAAACGACGACGAAGATAAATCATTTTCTATAGCGTTTCGCACACCACCAAAAGACAGCACTGGTGTCTTTCATATTCTGGAACATTCTGTCTTAAATGGTTCAGACAAATTCCCAGTTAAAGAGCCATTTGTAAATTTACTTAAAACCTCCATGAGCACGTTTTTAAATGCTATGACATTTCCAGATAAAACAATGTATCCGGTGTCTAGCACAAACACGCAAGACCTGCTTAATCTGACAGATGTTTATTTAGACGCCGTTTTCCACCCCGCCATTTTAAAGAACGAAAAAATCTTCCAGCAAGAAGGCTGGCACCTTGAATTTGATGACGGCGGCAAGCCAATTTATAACGGCGTTGTGTTCAATGAAATGAAAGGTGCACTCTCTGAACCGGATGCAGTGCTAGAAGATTTGCTAATGTCTTCACTTTTACCAGATACTTGCTACGCTTTTGAATCTGGCGGAGACCCAAATGAAATTCCAGAGCTAAGCTATGAGCAATATATTAATGAATATAAAACTCACTATCAGCCATCTAACAGCTACGTCATTTTGTATGGCAACATAGAAATAGATGGAATGCTTGAGCTAATTGATAAACATCTGTGCAACGCAAACAATGCGTGTGAATTTGTGCCGCGAACAATAACAACGCAGGCTCCTGTTGTTTCGCTTGGAAACACCAAAGAAATGGTAACTACACCAGATAATGCATGCTGCGCACTTGCTTATGCAATAGGAAACGCAACGGACTTCCAAAACGTAGTAGCTTACGAAATTTTGACAGATGCCTTAGCTGGTTCAAACGAAGCACCACTAAAGCGTCTGCTTCTAGACAAAGGCATTTCCAATGACGTAACAATTGCTGTTCAAGATTCCGTTGCACAACCGTATTTGTTTGCGCAATTCAAAGGCACAAACCACGAAACCGCCCAAAACTTGCACGAAATTTTTAGCGATGCCGTTAAGGAAATTCTTGAGCGCGGCGTAGACCCAGCACTAATTGAAGCGTCGCTTTCCCATATTGAATTTCTTGAACGCGAATACAATTTAGGATATCCAAATGGCATCATGCGCTCAATTTCTTGCATGAACGGATGGCTCTACGATGATGCTCTTCCATATCAAGCGCTGCAATATGAAGAAATTTTTGCCCATCTGCGCGCGCATTTGACAGATGGCTACTTTGAGCAGCTGCTAGAGCGGGCAGTGTTACACAACAACCATTACGCATCTGCAGAAATAATCCCAGTTGAGCGCACTGGCGAAAGCGCCGAGGAACAAAAGTTACAAGCGCTTGCGGGCGAACTTGACCAGGATGCTCGCGCAGTCATTGCACAAAACGTAGAAGCATTGCGCAAAATGCAAGAACAACCAGATACTCCAGATTCGCTTGCAAAATTACCGCAATTAAAACTCATCGACATTGGCCCTGCAGCGCATCGTCCAGACTATTACATGCAGGAAAACACACCAAACCCTTGCCTATTCCATGAAGTTGAAACAAATGGAATTACATACGCGCAGCAATTCTTTGATTTGGAGTGCATAAGCTTTGAAGACATTCCATACGTGCGCGTGCTAGGCGTTGTTTTAGGGCGGCTGGATACCGCGTTTCATAGCGCAGCAGAACTTGACACTCTAATACAAAGCAAACTTGGCAATTTGAACTTTTCACCAAAGGTTTATCAAAATATCACTGACCCAGAAAAGTACCGCTTTATGTTTTGTGTTAACGGTTCTGCGCTAAGCCATAATGCCGCACACATTGCCATCCTTGGCAACGAAATTTTGCTTCACACGAATTATTCCGATTACGAGCGCATAAAAAAGATGCTTGTGCAGCAAAAGATTTTGATGGAACAATACTTTGTTGGAAGCGGACATTCTGCAGCTACGGCGCGCAGCAATTCCTATATTCAAAGTTCTGCAATCATATGCGAACATTTAACCAACGTGGATTACTACCGCTTCTTGAAAAACGTTCTTGCAAACTTTGACGAGCTTGCACCTTCTCTTGCTAAAAAGCTTGAAGAACTTGCCAAAAAGATTTTTGTTGATGCAAATGTTTTGGTAAGCCTAGCTGGAGAAGAAAAAGCATGCGAAGATTACTGGAATGCGTCAACCGCCAATGCCGCTCTTCCCCATGCAAGCGCAGCGCCAGAAAAGATGTTGCAAGTTCCGGCACCAAAAGCCGCGCATGAGGCGTTTATTGTACCAGCAGATGTTACCTTTAGTGGCATTAGCGCAAATGGCTTGCTTTTGCAAAAGCTTGGTGCAGTGGAAAACGGAGCGTTTAACGGATGCCTTATGCTTATTTCTAAGGCTGCATCTTTTGACTTTTTATGGAACGAAATCCGCGTAAAAGGTGGGGCATATGGCTCTGGATTTAGTGTAAATCAAGACTCAAACATGCGCTTTTATTCGTATCGCGACCCTCATATAGATGAAACGCTTAACGCCTTTAAACGTTGTGCATCGTGGCTTAGCGCATTTAGCCCAAGCCAGCGCGAATTTGAAGGCTATGTCATAAGCACAACAAGCGGAATAGATAAACCTTTAAAGCCACGTGATTTAATTTCTGGTCAAAACTTGAATTACTTCTGCGAAAAGGACCCAGATTTCCGCCTGCGCACACGCAAAGAAATTCTGGATTGCACCATTGAAAGCGCAAGAAACTATGCTGATGTTTTGCAAGCAGCAGCAGAACAAAACACGTATTGCTGTTTTGGCTCAAAGGATATCATTTCGCAAGCACAAAGCGAATTTGAAGTGATAGATTTGTTTGCATAACAAAACGAATACGAAGCGTTGAAATTTATGTAAGTTAGAGTAAACTTCTCATGGCAAAAATATAAGAAGAGAGAAGAGAGAAGAATGTTAGAGTTAAAAAACCTTTGCTTTGAGGTACCTTCTGCGGATGGTAGCAAAGAAACAAAGAAAATCATCGACAATTTGTCGCTCACAATTGGTGATGACAAATTTACGGTTATCACAGGCCCTAATGGTGGCGGAAAGTCTACTCTTGCAAAGCTAATCATGGGCATTGAGCAACCAACAAGCGGCCAAATTATTTTTGACGGCCAAGACATCACAGAAATGAACATTTCAGAACGCGCAAAGCTTGGCATTGGGTATGGTTTCCAACAGCCAGCACGCTTTAAGGGTATGAAGGTTAAGAAATTACTTGACCTTGCTGCGGGTAAAAAACTTCCAATGCTTGCATGCAATGAATACCTTGCAAAAGTTGGCCTTTGCAGCGCAAACTATCTTACGCGCGAAGTTGACAAAAACCTTTCTGGTGGCGAAGTAAAGCGCATAGAAATTGCAACTATTTTGGCGCGCGATCCAAAGCTTGCAATCTACGACGAGCCAGAAGCAGGCATTGACCTTTGGAGTTTCGACCGTCTTACAGAAACATTCCGCGACATTCACGCCGCGCGCGACGGCCGCTCCATCGTCATTATTTCTCACCAAGAGCGCATCATTCAACTTGCAGATGAAATCATGTTGTTGCGCAATGGCAAAATTGATGAAGTTGGCACGCCGGATGAAATTCTTCCTAAGCTTGGTTTTGTTCCAAAGGGAACTCCACACTGCCAACTTACCCAACCAACGGAACTTCATGTAACAGAAATTCCAACAACTTGCTAAATGTGGCAACTTGATAAATGCAACAACTTGCTAATTTTACAAACACGCTAAGTACAACGACCTGCGCAAACATTGCGCTTTAGCTATAAAGGAGGCCATAAAATGGCTGTAGATTTATCACCAATCGACGAAGGCTTGCTTGCCGCAATTGCAAACATTCACGGCATGCCAAAAGGCGCGTTCAACATTCGCAAAGACGGACAGTTAGTTTCTCGTTCTTCTTCTGCATACATTGACATTGAAACAAAAACGGACAACCCCGGCATTGACATCAAAATCAAGCCTGGTACAAAAGGCGAAAGCGTCTTCATTCCTGTAATTGTTACTCAGTCTGGCTTGAAGGATGTTGTCTACAACACATTCTATGTTGGCGAAGATTGCGACGTTACCATCATTGCTGGGTGCGGCATTCACAACGACAGCCACAAAGCATCTGAACACGACGGCATTCACAGCTTCTATATTGGTAAAAATGCTCGCATTAAATACATTGAAAAGCATTATGGAGAAGGCGAAGGCACCGGAGAGCGCATCCTTAACCCAACAACAAACGTTTACATGGAAGAAAATTCCTACTGCGAAATGGAAATGGTTCAGCTTCGCGGCGTAAGCTCTACCGTGCGTGACACAAACGCAGAGCTTGGAGCAGGTGCAAAACTTGTTTTAACAGAACGTTTGCTCACG
>CAZRFO010000038.1:0-9039 GCA_964599515.1 uncultured Eggerthellaceae bacterium
CTGAGTTACTGCACATGTATTAATAACGCAAAAGTCGCAATTTTCAAGAGTAGTTGAAACAGCCCCGGCTCCAAGAAGAGCAGCGCTTATTGAATCAGATTCAACCCTGTTTACCCTGCATCCTAAATTTATAACGCAAAACCCCGGGATACAAAACGTAGAACCTGTCATTGTTCTTCTCCACCAAGCTTACCAAGCTCATAAAGCGCTAACGCCGGTGCAACAACCCCCGCAGTTTCTGTACGCAAGATTGTGTTACCTAAAGAAACCAAATATGACTGTCCAGTAACTTCAAGAAGTTCTTCAACTTCCTTTTGTTCTAGACCGCCTTCTGGTCCTACAACTATATAAAGTTTTCTGTCACACAAAAGACTTTGCTTTACAAGAGATATTGCTTTTGAAAAACTCTGCGTTATTTCTGCTTCTTCCCAGCAAACAAAAAGAATATCGTCTTTTGAGATAAGAGAAGATAGTTCATGTACGCGCATTGGTTCATAAACGCAAGGTATTGTTCTTCTGCCAGATTGCATTGCGGCACTTTTAGCAATAGACGTCCAACGAGCCATTCTATTTTTGGTCTTTTTGTCGTCCAGTTTTACAACACTGCGCGCACATACTAAAGGAACAAAACCGCTAATTCCTAGTTCTGTAGCATGTCGCAAAACTTCGTCTAGTTTATCGCCTTTAGCTAGACCCTGAATAAGCACAATTAAAGGAGCGTCTTGCGCTGAATCTTCTTTTGTAGAAATAGAAACCACAATGCCGTCTTTTGAAATGTCAT
This sequence comes from uncultured Eggerthellaceae bacterium, assembly GCA_964599515.1. Lineage (GTDB taxonomy): Bacteria > Actinomycetota > Coriobacteriia > Coriobacteriales > Eggerthellaceae > CAKUOV01. Next base: position 782 of record CAZRFO010000038.1, read on the forward strand.
TTATGACGCATTCAAAATAGTCACTTGCTGCATCTACAACAGCAATTCTTTCGCCTTTTGTAAGCCTAGCTACTTTTGCATGTTTAAAGTCTTCTTCACTCAAATCTAGCTTAAAGGAAGGCTGTGTTTGAGCACTTAAAACTTGGGCTTCAAGGAAAAACTGTTTGAGCGACATAGTGCAATTAACCGCCTATTGCATCACGAAGCTTCTCTAAAACCGAACGTGGTTGAGCAACGTCTTCGCCCATATCTTGTGCTAATTCCTCTAAAAGTTCGCGCTGATGCTTTGTGATTTTTTTAGGAATAACAACTCCAATGTGAACATAAACATCGCCACGAGATTCCGCGCGCAATTTGGGCATACCATACCCACGCACACGAATGACTTGCTCGTTTTGGCACCCTTCCGGAATTCTTACAGTAACTGTTTCATCTGGCAAAATGCCGGTGATATCAATTTCTGCACCAAGAATTGCCTGAATGATTGAAATATTTGCTCTTGCATGAAGATTGTCGCCATCACGCTCAAAAAACTCATGAGGCTGAACCCTGCACGTAACAATTAAGTCACCTGCTGTAGCACCATTCATGCCAGCTTCGCCATATCCACCTACGCGCAGCTGCTGTCCGTCGCGAATACCCTTTGGTATTTCCACTGTAACCTTTTGTCTGTCTGGCACTCTTCCTTGACCTTCGCACTCAGGGCATGGGTTTTGAATTGTTTTACCAACACCACCACACTTAGGACAAGTAGATGAAGTTTGCATTGCGCCAAGGAATGTATTTTGCACTGTTGTCACGCGACCGCGCCCATTGCAATCTGGACAAACAACCTCTTTTCCGCCTTCTCCCATACCAGTGCCACCGCAATCTGGACAAGGCGCTAGACGGTCATAAACAATTTCTTTTTTGCAACCCGTAGCAACTTCTTGCAGGTTCAAGCGAAGACCAACTCCCATGTCGCGGCCTTCTCTGCGTGCCTGCCCGCGACCAGACTGACCTCCAAAAAACGAGCTAAAGATATCGCCCATTCCAAAGCCGCCAAAGATATCGTCAAAATCAACGTAACCTTGACCGCCATATGGGCTTCCACCACCCGCTGCTCCAGGAATGGTTCCAAAGCGGTCATACTGAGCGCGCTTTTGTGGGTCTGATAAGACATCGTAAGCTTCGTTGATTTCCTTAAAGCGCTCTTCTGCGTCTGCCGCTTTATTTACGTCAGGATGGTATTCACGTGCCTTTTTACGGAATGCCTTTTTAATTTCATCGTCACTTGCATTTTTGTCAATGCCTAGTACTTCATACAAATCTTTAGCCATATAAAGCCTTTCAAGAAAAATTAAAATTCATCTAATGCAGCGCTTGTTGCGCGAACGGCAGAGATTATTTTTGAATAATCCATGCGTGTAGGTCCTATTACAGCAACAATACCTTTTGCGTTTCCTTCTCCATAAGCATGAGCTATAACAGAAACCCCAGACAAAGAATTGTTGTTATTTTCGCTTCCAATTTTTATATACGTTGTATCTTTGCTTTGCTCGTCGGCCTTTGCTTTATCTAGTATTTCAAGAAATACTGTGTCATCTTCTAATGTTTGAATGACAGGAATAAGCGCAGATGATTGGGCAAATTCTGGCATAGAAAGAAGAGAAGTCATGCCAAGCGAATGCTGTCTTTGCGTGTTCTTTTCATTAAAGCTGGCAAGAATTTCCAATAGCACTCGCTCCATAAGCGAACCCAAAACATGATCAGACAAAGCCTCTGATATTAGCGTTTGCGCTTCTGGCAAAGACTTCCCACAAAAAAGCTCATTAACATAGCTCTGTGTTAGCGCAAGTTCGTCTGTTTCAACAGAAAAGCCAGGTTCAACATTTCTGTTAAACACTTGACCGTCTTCTGTAACTATCACAATAAGAAATTTGTATTGCGTCAAAGAAATTAAAGAAATTTGTTTAATTGATAAATCTAGGATTTCTGGAGCAATCACAACAGACAAACAATGCGTAAACTTTGCAAGTGAAGCTGAAGTATTAGCTAGTAATTCATCTAATTCCTTGGCGCTTCGTTTTAGTTCTTCAATATTTTGAGAATAACTTGTTTGCTTTTGGAAAAAGTTATGAGAAATAAGGTCATCCACAAAAGCGCGATACCCAAAATCTGTTGGAATTCTACCAGCAGATGTGTGAGGCTGTGTTAGATAACCTTCTGTCTCTAACACCGAAAGTTCGTTTCGGATAGTTGCAGGGCTAACGCCAAGTTTGTAGCGCTCGTTTAGAGTACGTGAGCCAACTGGCAGTGCAGATGCCACGTATTCTTCAATTAGCGCGCGCAAAATGCGCTGCCTTCTATCCGAAAGCATAACTTCGCCTCCATCACTTCAATACCTTTTTGCCAAACTGATATTTTAGTCTTGAGATTTATAAAGTATTACTATTAAGCAACAGATTTTGCCAAACCGTTATCTTGTTGTGCAAAAAAATGCGCCTTAAGGTGCAAGGTCAAAAATCTTGCCGTATAGTTCGTTACCGCAAAGCCATCCAAGTTTTGTTGGTTTAAAGCGCTCGTCTACATGTTCTACAAGACCAAGCTCACAAAGTTCATCAAATGTTTCACTTACGCCATCAATATACGCCTTGGCGTTTTCTATTTCATTTTCGCCTACCCCACATGTTTTTCTCATAGCAAGCATTAAATCTTCTGCTGTCATTTGAGCTTTGTTAAGGTCATCTGTAACATGTCCATCTTGCACGCGCATACGTCTAGTTTCGTTTTGCGTCATTGTTACAGCAGAATCTCCTAGTCCTAAGTATGGTACTCCAGACCAGTAAAATAAATTATGTTTGCACTCAAAACCAGGCTTTGCATAACTTGCAACTTCATATCTTTCAAAACCAAATGATGCAAGCGTATTTGAAGCTACATCCATGTGATGTGCCTCAATATCTTCATCTGGTACAGGAAATTTTCCTTGCATGCACATTTTAGAAAGCACAGTATGTTCTTCTATTGTAAGAGGATAAATGCTTACGTGCGTAGCGCCAGCATCTACCACATCAGTTATGCTATTTATTAGGGATTCTTCACTTTGACCAGGTATTCCGCAAATAATATCTGCACTAACATTTTCAAAACGTGTTCGCGCCAAAGATATAGCTTTTAGAGCATCGCATGCGCTATGTCTTCTGCCTATTGTTTTCAAAATTTCATCGTCTGTGCTTTGAACCCCAATAGACATTCGGTTTACACCTAACGCAAAAAGATCACGCACTAGCGCCGCATCAACACTCTCAGGATTAGCCTCTAGTGTAACTTCAACATCTGGTTCTATGCGCATAGAATGAGAAAGCATATACAACAAAGACGATAGATATTTGCTTCCAAGATGGCTTGGAGTTCCTCCGCCAAAGTAAACTGTTTCTATATTGGCAAGTTCGCCTTCTTTAGATTTACGTCTAATTTCAAGCAAAAGCCTATCCACATAATCTGAAATTTGCATTGAGTCTTGCTTTGCTGCATGTGAGTAAAAATCGCAGTAAAAGCATTTGTGCGCGCAAAAAGGAATGTGAATATAGAGTGCTTTATATGGGTCATGAGGCATGGTCGTTTTCCTTGTATTTCTCTTCCAAGCTAGAAAACACTTCGCAAAAGTCTTCGTAGTAAACACACGCGTTAAACGCTTCGCGCGCTTTAGATGCACCAGGAAGGCCATAGACATAGTGCATTGCGTGCTTACGCATTGAAACAATTGAATATTTTTCCGTTTTAGAAAGAATATAGGCGTGTCTTCGTGCCATTTGTATTCTCTCAATAGCGTTTGGTTTGCGCGAATAATCTTTCCCGTTAAACGCGCTTGCAATTTGCGAAAAAATCCAAGGGTTACCTTGCGCCGCACGTCCAATCATCAACGAGTCGCATTTTGTTTCGCATTTCATCGCAATAGCGCTATCGGCAGATACAATGTCTCCATTTCCAATAACAGGAATATCAAGTAGCTGTTTTACCTTTGCAATTACATTGTTATCTGATGTTCCGCTATAAAGCTGTTTAGAATACCTGCCGTGTATTGCAACACACGCAACGCCAGCGTCTTGCATTAACTTTGCAAATTCAGGAGCTGTCTCTTTGCCAATTTCAAAGCCCCTACGGAATTTAACAGAAACTGGTACAGAAACGGCGCCTACTACTTCTCTTACGATTGTACAAGCTAGATCTGGTGTTTGCATAAGCGCAGAGCCATCACCTTTAGACACAATTTTTCTTACTGGGCAGCCCATATTGATATCTATACAGATAAGCTTTTCGCCTAGATAATCTTCCACAAATGCAGCCTGTTTAGCCATAACTTGCGGGTCATGCCCAAATAGTTGTACAACTACAACATCTTCATTAGGAGCCATACGTAAAAGATCGATAGATTTCTTGCTTTCGTAATTAAGCGCCATAGAAGAAACCATTTCTGTATAAGTTAAATTGGCGCCTTGCTCTATGCAAAGAGAACGCATAGCTAAATCACTCACGCCAGCCATTGGAGCCAAAATGAGCATATTAGTTTTAAGTTGGTTTTGAAATTTTTGAACCTTTGACGCGTCTGACATGGCGCTAGTCGTCAACTTTCAAAATAGCCATGAACGCCTCTTGCGGAACTTCAACATTACCAATTGCCTTCATACGCTTCTTTCCCTCTTTTTGTTTTTCAAGAAGCTTACGTTTTCTAGAAATATCTCCGCCGTAGCATTTTGCAAGAACGTCTTTACGTTTTGCCTTAACAGTTTGTCTTGCCAAAACCCTACTTCCAATAGCAGCCTGAATTGGCACTTCAAAAAGCTGTCTTGGAATAATTTCTTTTAACTTCTCTACAAGAATACGACCTCTGTCATATGCCTTGTCTTTATGCACTATAAAAGAAAGGGCATCTATTGGTTTGCCGGATAGCAACACATCAAGTTTAACCAGTTCACTTGGCCTGTAGCCATCCAGCTCATAATCAAGACTTGCGTATCCTCTTGTGTTTGATTTCAATTTATCAAAGTAATCCATAATAAGTTCTGAAAGAGGAATGTAATAAATGAGTTCCACCGTTGTCTGCGACGGGTAGTTCATTGTTACATATATGCCTCTTCTTCCTTCAGTTAGCTCCATCACGGAGCCAACATAGGCAGGCGGAACCATAATTTTGGCTTTAAGGTACGGCTCTTCTATTCTGTCGTATTCACCCGGCTCTGGCATTTCTTGTGGGCTTCTAATCAAACGGACTTCACCACCGTGAAGATACACCTTGTATTCAACGCTTGGCGCTGTAGCCAATAGGTCAAGACCAAATTCACGCTCAAGGCGCTCTTTTATGACCTCCATATGCAAAAGTCCCAAAAATCCAACACGGAATCCAAATCCAAGAGCCTGTGATTTCTCTGGCTCCCAAACAAGTGCCGGGTCGTTTAGCGCAAGCTTTTCAAGGGCCTCTTTAAGTGGCTCGTACTGGTCACCATCAATTGGAAAAAGCCCAGTAAAAACCATTGGTTTAACTTCGCGATATCCTGGAAGTGCAAGCGCAGATGGGTTTGTTGAAAGCGTAATTGTGTCGCCAACTTTAACCTGGCTTACAGATTTTAATCCGGTAACAAGATACCCAACTTCACCTGTATAAAGCGCAGGAAGCGATGTTTCAACGGGGCGTCTTGCACCTACATCTTCAACAAGAGTTTCTGTTCCTGTTGCAAGCATTAAAATTTTGTCGCCCTTTTTTATAGAACCATCAACAATGCGAATAAGCGCTACAACGCCTCTGTAAGGGTCAAAATAAGAATCAAAAATCAATGCACGAAGAGGCGCATCCTCGTTGCCTTTTGGCGCAGGAATTGCATAAACAATGTGTTCAAGAAGTTCATGTATTCCTTCGCCCGTTTTGCCACTTGCCAAAATTGCGTCATCTGCAGGAATTGCCAGGTTGTCTTCAATTTCTGCCTTGACTCGCTCTGGGTCTGCAGCAGGAAGATCAATCTTATTTATAAGCGGAACAATTTCCAAGTTTGAATTCATGGCAAGCATGGCATTTGCTACAGTTTGAGCCTCTACACCTTGTGTAGCATCCACAACCAAAACAGCACCATCGCATGCAGCCAAGCTGCGGGACACTTCGTATGTAAAGTCAACATGACCTGGTGTGTCAATTAGGTTGTACTGATACACTTCGCCATCGTCTGACTTGTATTCCACACGAACTGCCTGGCTTTTAATCGTTATGCCGCGTTCGCGCTCTATATCCATTGAGTCTAAGACTTGCTCTTTCATATCACGCGCAGAAACAGTTCCTGTTAATTCAAGAATTCTGTCAGAAATAGTAGACTTGCCGTGGTCAATGTGAGCAATGATAGAAAAATTTCTAATATGGTCTGTGCGTTGCGACATTTGCGTGTTTGACAACCTTTCTTAATAATTTGTAGCTAAATAGTTTAATTGAATGTCCGATATTTTCAAATAAACAACCGACTTAATGTAAACGCTAGCCGCCTGCGGTGAAATTTTTCGTGCGTTATTTGGCAATTTCTGTTATTATTCGCGTTTGTGTTCAACGATACGTACGCGCAATTGACTCGCGTCCATGTAGACTAGGCTACGAAATGGTGTATGAGTTGAGCGGCCTTTTGGTCAAAAAATAGCAAAAATCCTGAGCTATTTTACACGCTTATATTAAGTCAAGCGCTTGATTTAAGCGTCTGCAAAAATTTTGCAGGTTCTAAGGGCTGTTTTCTCCTACGTCAATCGCGCGCAAAATATTGTTAAACAAGGCAATTTTTATTTTAGGAGGAAATTATGGCAAACATCAAAAGCCAAAAGAAACGCATCATCACAAACGAAAAATCACGTATGCGCAACCGCGCATGCAAAGCAGAATTAAAAACTGCAGTGCGTAGAGTTCGTGAAGCTGTAGCAGACAAAAACGCAGAAGCAGCATACGCTAACGCATTGTATGCATGCCGCTTACTCGACAAAGCTGTAAGCAAAGGAATCATCCACAAAAACCAAGCCGCAAATCGTAAATCTGGCGTTATGGCTCTAGCCAATACCATCGTAACAGATGAAGTTCGCAGCGCATACAAACCAGAAAAACCAGCCGCAAATCAAGGAAATGGCAACAAGAAAGAAGCTGCAAAGAAGGCTCGCAAAGAAGCTATGGCTAAGGCTTCAGCAGAAAAAGCAAAGCGTCGCGCTAAGCAGCAAAAGGAAGAAGCTGCAGCCGCAAAACGCAAGGCAGAGGCAGAAAAGAAAGCTGCAAAAGAAGCAGCTGAAGCTGAAAAAGCTGCTGCAGAGGCTGCAGAGGCAGAAGAAGCTGCGGAATAGTTTATCTGTTAAATGTTTTGCCTGCGAGCAGCGGGTTTAAAATTTTGCAATCAATAAGGCTGGAAACATTGAGTTTTCAGCCTTATTTGCATGTTTAGCTCAGAAAAAATTTATTAGTTGTGGCTTTCTACTGCCAAAAAATCAACAAGCCAAAATTCGAATGCGGCATTTGGCTCATCGCCCGTTTTTATTTTTTGTTCAAGTAGACGAAGAGAACTTAGACCGCCTTCAAGTTCGCAAAGCGAAAAACGTCTTGCATAGCGAACATGATTTTTGCATTTCCATGCATCATGAGCAGAAAGCCCAAGTTCACTTGCAAGTTCACTTCCTCTTCTGTTTCGATCTAACACCTTCGCGCAAATAAGCTCTCTTAGTCTTGTGTAAATAAGCGGAATTAACGCATAAACAGAAACATCGTTTGCGTTACATATCCAGCTAAGACATTTACTTAAATTTCTTTCACAGAAAGGCTCAAGGAATGTCCAAATTTTTGTTTGAGCAGTATTTGAAACAAGCGAGCTTACTTCAGCTTGCGTAATTAGCGTACCAGGCTTACAAACAGAGCAAATCTTTTTTATCTCATTTTGCAGCGCTGTTGTATTTTCTCCAATAAGGGCAATAAGCAGTGATGCCGCTTGTGGTTCCATTTTAAAAGAATATTCGCTTGCTAATTTGCAAACATAATCAACTAAGGCTCCTTTTTTTGGAGTTTCGCAAGCAATAATTGATTTAGCAGACAACGAAGATAACGCTTTGTATAGTTTTGAATTTTTAGCCAACTTTTCTGCGCTTAAACAAAGCACGGTAGATTCAAATGGAGCATTAACATAAATCGCTAAAGCATCTAAATCTGCTTTTAAATACGCCTCTACATTATTTACAAAAACAAGCCTGTGTTGTGCAATAACGGGATAACTTTC
>CAZRFO010000039.1:0-1240 GCA_964599515.1 uncultured Eggerthellaceae bacterium
TGCCGTTATGGGCAAGCTTAATATCTTAGTTAGTGGTGGCACGGGCAGCGGCAAGACCACGCTGCTTAATGTGCTTTCTGCCTTTATTCCAGCTACAGAGCGTATCGTGACCATTGAAGATGCGGCGGAACTACGCCTGATGCAAGATCATGTTGTGCCAATGGAAAGCCGTCCAGCAAACTTGGAGGGTACGGGTGCCATCACAATTAGAGACTTGGTTCGCAATGCTTTGCGTATGCGCCCGGACCGCATTATTGTTGGCGAGGTTCGTGGTGGAGAAACTCTTGACATGCTGCAAGCTATGAACACAGGCCACGATGGTTCGCTTACAACGGCGCACGCAAATTCCCCTCGTGACGCGCTTGCTCGTATAGAAACCATGACCATGATGGCTGGTATGGATTTGCCGGCAACGGCTATACGCAGCCAGATTGCTGGTGCTCTTGATTTGATTGTGCAACAGGCTCGTCTGCGTGACGGAAGTCGCAAAGTTACAAGCATTTGCGAAGTGCTTGGCATGGAAGGCGACATTATCACAACGCAAGAAATTTTCCGTTTCATTAATCACGGATATGGTGAAGACGGTCGCATTAATGGCGAATTTGTTTCATGCGGAATTCGCCCGCAGTGTGCGCAAAAGATGCAAGACAACGGCGCAGTGCTTCAAAATGAGTGGTTCTTTGATCCAAGGGAGGCGCTCTAGGCATGCAATATGTGCGAATGATTTGCTGCGTTGCGCCTGCCGCCAACCCAAGGGAGGCGCTCTAGGCATGCAGCGTGATTGGAAAATTTGCGAAGCAGCACGAGTGGACCACACAATGGAGGCGCTGCAGGTGACGCAGACTTTACAACATTGCATAGCGAGCGCGTTTTTGACCCAAGGGAGGCGCTCTAAATGACGCAGATTCTCATGATAATTATGGCTGCAGCGCTTGCGTTTGTGCTGGTAGACTTAATTGGCACACTAGCAACAAGAAACAAACGCGCAGTTGACGCTCGTATGGATGAGCTAAACGGCAGGCAAACAAAGAGCGCCGCAAAGCCATCGCGTAAAAATAAAAATAAGGCGAAGGGACCTTCGCGAACATCTAAAGAGCTAGCTAAGTTAGAGGTGGAACTTTACGATGTAGGCATCAACATCTCTGTGTATAAATTTGTTGCCATCTGGGCTTTAGTTACTGTAATTGTGCCTGGCTTGTTGCTTTCGTTTGGAGTTCATTGGGTAGTTTCTATTGTATGC
>CAZRFO010000039.1:1250-5101 GCA_964599515.1 uncultured Eggerthellaceae bacterium
TTGTATGTGTTTTGGCATTTGCGTTTGGGCCAATATTGTATTTAAGCCTCAAGCGCTCAAAGCGTCGCACAGAATTAGAAAGCCAGCTAGTTGAAGCAATTGGACTCTTGGTTAATTCGCTAAAAGCCGGACATTCGTTTCAGGCTGCCATGCAATCTATCGCACGAGAAATGGAAGGCCCAGTGTCTGAAGAATTTGGCCGCGTGTTTAGGGAAACGCAACACGGCATGCCTCTAGAGGAAAGCATGGAGCTTATGAACAGGCGAATTGGTTCGCCAGACTTAGAGATGCTTTGCCATGCCATAGCAATTCAGCGCCAGGTTGGCGGCAATTTGGCAGATGTTCTGAACAATATTTCTGCTACTGTTCAAGCGCGGCTTGACTTGAAGGCAGAGATAAAAACGCGCACTTCAAGCGGGCGAATTTCTGGGTACATTATTGGCGCGCTGCCAATTTTGCTACTTGTGGTCATGATGGTTATTAATCCAAGTTACGCAACGATGTTTTTCACCACAAATATTGGCCACATTGCACTTGTTGCTGCGGCGGTGCTAGAGATAATAGGTTTCTTTGTGATTAGCAGAATAGTGGCGGTGAAGTACTAATGCCTAGTATTGCTTTGTTGTGCTTAAGTGGTGCGCTGGCGGTATTTTTGCTGGTGGTAAGCGCGCTAATGAATAAAGGGCGCCGGGACGATGAACTAAAGCGTCGCCTTGCAAACGCGGACGCCGCAAAACAAGAGGCTGCAAAAAAGAAGGGGCTTTCGTTTAAAGAGGCAGCAAATAGTTTTAAGGAACGTCAGCGTAAACAAGCGCGTAAAAATAAAAAGTCGCAAGAGGAAAGCACTAAGCCTAAGTCAAAAATTCAACGTCAGCTTGACACGATTGATTCTGCCTTGACGGAAACTAGCTTTTTGCTTGTGCGCGTGGTATGTGCTGTTCTTGTTGCGCTTCTTGCATTTTTTGTTTGCTCGCGCCTTGAGCTTGCTTCAATGTATGTGATGCTTGTGCCGCTTGTAGCTGCGGTTGTTGGCTTTATTGTGCCAGTTTATGTGCTTGGAAGCATGGTCAAAGCGCGCCAAGAAGAAATTCGCCTTGAACTGCCAGATGTTATGGACTTGCTTGTTGTAAGCGTTGAAGCTGGCCTTGGTTTTGATGCTGCAATCACGCGTTTATATGAGTCGAACAAGTCCCACCTAATGGAAGAACTCATGGGTGCTATTCGCAATGTGCAGCATGGTATGAGCAGGAAAGAAGCTTACGAATCTATTGCGAAAAAGTGCGATGTTAAAGAACTTACTTCGTTTACAAATGCGCTTTTGCAGGCAGAACAACTTGGAATTTCTGTGCGCTCTGTTTTGACTACTCAAGCGGAATTGTTGCGTGACAACAGGCGCCGCCGAGCAGAAGAACGTGCGTTAAAAGCACCTGTTACAATGATGATCCCGATGGTTTTGTTCATCTTTCCTGTTATATTGATTGTGCTTTTGGCGCCTGCCGCAGTAAACCTGATGGATGTGTTTGGGTCATAGGACTGCAGCGCGTCGTGATGTGGCGATGTGGCTCCTTGAGTGCAAGTTTTAATGTGATGAAAGTGCGTTGACGGTGAAACATATAGAGTTAAAAATTTATGGTGAATGCGCCGATGAAACAGACACGGCTGATGGCAAATTGGCTGATGGTGCAGGTGGCGCGGCTGGTGGCGAAGGTGGCGAAGCGGCAGGCGGAGAAAAAACCATTCGCCCTGCGCTGGCAAATTCATATTTCTTGCGTTTACGAGGTTTAATTGGGCGCAGCGCTAAAGACGTAGGCGGTTTACTTATTGTTCCGTGCAATCAAATTCATACTTTCTTTATGAGCGAGGCAATAGATGTTATCTATATTGATGTGCAAGGTTGCGTGCTCAAGATAGATGAAGCCGTTGAACCAGGGCGTATGTGCAAGGCTGTTCGAGGAGCAAAAAAAGTGCTTGAGCTTTACGCTGGCGCTTCTGCAGAGCTTGGGCTCAAACCAGGTAATATTTTGCGCGAATGCTAAAATATCTGCGCTTTCGCAAGCGCGTTACAGTTGACTTAGACGCGTGTGATAATGCACGTTTGTTGTGCGATGCCAACTGGACACGCTAATGTGGACTATACTTCTGGAAAAACGTAACCACAAATTAGAAAAGAGGCGCATACCTTGGGTATTTTTGACGATGCAATCTCGGCAATAAATGACGGCGCAAACAAATTAGGAAATGCAGTAGACGGTGCTGTTTCTGGCGTTGCTATAGAAAAACAGCCTTTCATGAAGGGGTTTATTCGCCTGTGTAATGACGGTTGGGAACAAGGTTGGCATGAGCGCAATGGCGGGAATTTAACGTATCTTTTATCCAGTGAAGAACTTGAAAACTGCAGGTCATACTTAGATTTTTCCAATACCAATTGGGTTAACATGGGAGTGCAGGCAGATAACTTGCGTGGCGCTTTCTTTGTTACAACTGGCGCTGGCAAATACATGCGAAACGTTGCACAAGACCCACTGCACAATTTGGGTATTGTCCAAATTAACGATGCTGGAGACTCTTGGCGCATAGTGTGGGGCTTGCGTGATGGCGGCGTCCCAACTAGCGAATTTCCAAGTCATTTCTTGATTCACAGTGTTCGTATGCAAGCTACAGGTGGCGCGAACAAGGTGCTTTACCATGCGCATCCAGATAATGTTGTTGCTCTTACAAAGATCTTGCCGCTTGATGCTCGAGAAATTACGCGTGCACTTTGGAAATCGATGACGGAATGCATTATTGCGTTTCCTGGTGGTGTTGGTGTAGTGGAGTGGATGGTGCCAGGTGGTGCCGAAATTGCCAAAGCAACAAGCGAGCTTATGAAAACATACGATGCCGTCATTTGGGCGCAGCACGGGCTTTTTAGCAGCGGACCAAGTTTTGATGCTGCGTTTGGGCTTATGCATACAATAGAAAAGGCTTCAAGAATTTACCTTACTGCCCTTAGTGCAAACGGTGGTTCAAAGGAATTCTTAAACACTATTAGCGATGCTGGCCTTCGCCAAATTGGACGTGAGCTCAATCTTAAAATCAACGAGCAATTTTTGGACTAACAAAATGTGCACATGCGAAATGCGTCATTATTAAATGTGCGTTCACGAGTTGCGCGTCTGCTGGAATGTGCCATTGCTAAAGGAGCACATGCAAGCGAAGTATGCTGACTGGGTAGTAAATAGGTTGTGCGAGACTTATTCCGCAAAAAGTCGTTCGGCGAGTTGAGGGGAAACATCTTCGCGATTAAGCACATCGCACCCTGTGAAAATTTTTGTTCCTAGCTTGTCTACTTCTTCAGGAAACAAAACAGAACTCAAGTTTTTGCAATTGTAAAATGCCTGGCTATCTAGCAAACGCAGCAAACCTGGGAGCTCTACTGTTTGTAATGCCGTACACCCAGAAAAAGCCTGCTTGCCAATAGATTCCACGCTAGTAAGCGCAGGCAAGTTAGTTAGAGTGCGGCAATCAATAAATGCTGCGGCATCTATGATGCTCACCTTTCCGTCAAAATTTACGCTTTCAAGTAATGTGCATCCATTAAACGTGTATGGATAAATGCGGGTTATTTGCGCAGGCAAGCTAATATGCGTAAGTGCTTTGCAATAGGAAAAAGCATAGGCGCCAAGTTTGCGTAGGGTGGATGGAAGCGTGACAGTTTGCAAATGCGCGCACCCAGAAAAGCAATGGTCACCAATTTCTACCACGCCTTCGGGGATGTCTAGCTCTTCAAGGTTTACGCAATTGCGAAATGCATGCGCGTCAAGGCGTGTAACTTCTGGCGGTATACAAACGCTGTGTTCGCCATCACTTAC
>CAZRFO010000039.1:5201-9023 GCA_964599515.1 uncultured Eggerthellaceae bacterium
CGTCAAGGCGTGTAACTTCTGGCGGTATACAAACGCTGTGTTCGCCATCACTTACGTACTGCTCTATTGTTAATTTGAAGGGCATGCAAACTTCCTTTTTCAGTTGCGTTTATTTTTTTTACGGCAAACTTCTTTTTTGTGGCTCGCCGTGCGGAACCAGCTTTTCGCGATTTGCCGCGCTAAGCTCGCTTTTGCAAGTAGCATTTGCAGTATACCAAACGGCGCAATGGCTGTTTGACTGCATGAAACTACATGTACGGAAGTTTTCGAGTAAGTTTTCATGTAAGCTGTTGTTTTCTTCTAAACTTCTATGTATCAAATGATACATAGAAGTTTAAAGAGTGTTGCTGGTGGTGAAACGTGATGGTTTTCACGCTAAGTGCCCGCACACACTTGCTCCTAAGGTAACGTTGCAATCGCTGCAATGTAGCCTGTTTTGCAAAGCTATCTGTCTTGTGATAAGTGTTCCTAAGCGTTAAATTGTGTCATCTAACCCGTTCGTTTTTTTACACAAAAACCCTTACGCATTCCTAAAATCTTCACAAATTCATTGTGAAAAAACCCTTACACATATATACTTGCAAAAGTAAGCAAGATTGGAAAACTTTGAGCGAAGCAAGATAGCTGAAGCCAATAAGTATGGTGACTGAAGACAATAAGTGCAAAAGTTTGAGGCGCGAAAGGTGAAGTGTTTTTATGTACACAACAAAACAAGCTGCACAATACTTAGGTGTTTCAACTGCGCGCATTCGCCAGCTTATAGGCGAAGGCCGTCTAGAGGCGCAAAGCAATGGGAAGTCTTGGTTTATTGCAGAAAATTCACTTGACGAATATCGCGAACAAGCAACGCCAGGTAGGCCAAGTACAAAGCAAGCCAAGTGGAAGAAAAAATTTACGCCAAAAAAATACACGCTTATGTCTGGTAAACATGAGGTTGCGCATATCACCTACGATCCGTACGAGCTTCGCTTTACGCAAATTCATGTGCTAGATTGGCAACGTGTGCCTTTAGCTATTCGTTCGTATAGGGTGCAAGACGCATACGTGAAAGCTTTTAATGAATGGTGGCAGGCTCGCGGGATTCCTGGTAGCAGGGAAAATTTGTCAAAACGCCTGCATGAACTGGAATTGTCTTCTGCTGCACAATTGCCACTTCGTAGTTATGGCCTTTCTCTTAGTGATCAATATTGGCTTTTGCCTGATGATTCAAACATTCAATGGGAAGAAGTAAACTTTTTCAAAAATTCATATGACATGGGTTTTGATAAAGAAGACAAGAAGTTCTATTCTGCTGCAGGCTCATGGATGAATGCTGTTGGGCTTAGTAGCCCAGACAATACAACAGATGGCATGCTGAATAAGCGGTGGCTGATGGATGAAGAAGGCAATCGCGTGCTTATTAAAGGAAACGGCACAAGCGGCAGGGAAGTTTATAACGAAGTCATTGCAACAATGCTTTATAGGCGTCTTTTGAGCGCAGATAGATACGTGGAATATAAGCTATGCGATTGGCGTGGTAATGACGTTTCGGTGTGTAAGACTTTTCTTCGCGAAAATGAGGAATTTATACCAGCGTGGTATGTGTTTCATTTAAAGAAAAAGCCTAATAATCATAGTGAATTTAGACATTATTGTGAAATATGCGAAGACTTAGGAATCAGTTATATAGAAAACCAGCTTACGCGCATGCTTGTCTGCGACACTATTCTTGCAAATACAGACAGACATTGGGGTAATTTTGGTGTAATTAGGAATATTGATACGCTTGAGTATAGATGGGCTCCAATTTTTGATACTGGAACCAGTTTGTGGGTTCATGCGCGCCCGAAAGAAATTATTAGTGGCAACTATTATTATCAGTCAAAACCTTTTTATAAGGATCCGAACAGGCAGCTAGATTTGCTAATTGATGCAAGTTGGTATAATCCGCTTGCTCTAGACGGTTTTGCGCATGATGTTAAATCGTATTTAGTTAAGGCGCTTGTCAATGAAGAACTTGCCGCTGCTATATCTAAGGGCATCAACCATCAAATTGAGACTGTAAATGCATGGGCTAGAAAGGCACCTTCTAATAGTTTGCCAAAAAGCTGGCTGGAAAACCCAGAAAAGCTTACAACGCTGTGGCTGTAGTTGCAGGCTTTGGAATTTGAAGCGCTGGGGCAGTCGTTTCTGCATTGGCTGCAGTTACGGGCTGTGGAACTTGAAGCGCTGCTTGGTTGTTGTGTTGGCTGCAGTTGCGACAGCGCTTTGGTTGACTGGCTGGTTGCTTGGTTGTTGTGTTGCTGTATTGAACCGCGAATTAAATCACAAATTAAAGCGTGCCTTGGCTTTCATCTAGAACACTTTGAAGCGTGTTTTCCGTGAAAAAGGCGGCAATCATGGCGTCGTATCGTTTCCAAAGCGGAAGTGTCATGCATTTTCCAGCCATGTTGCATGTTGGGGCTCCAGGCTGCAAACAAGCAACTGGGGCTAAGGGGCCTTCGCTTGCTTCAAGAATTTCTGCTATGGTGTAATCTGCTGGTTCACGCACAAGCGTGTATCCGCCGTTTTTCCCGCGCGTTCCTTCAACAAGGTGTGCCGCTACAAGATCGCGCATGATTGCTTCCAAGTACTTTTTTGATATAAGCTGGCGTTTTGCTATGTCTGTTAGCGAAACTATTTCGCCTTTTCCTTGTGTTGCTAAATCAAGCATTACGCGGACGGCATATCTTCCTTTAGACGAAATCATTTTTTTGCTCCTTCTGTAAATTCCTATTGACATTATAGGAATTAAAGACTATCTTTGCAAGCGCATAAAAACATAGTAGTTTAGTAGGAATTAAAAAGCAGAAAAAATAGAGCAAATTGAGAGCAAAAGGAGAACAAGTTCGTGAGCAAAGAGGATAAAGAAAAAGTTGGCGAAGGAGGCGGCGTCACATTTGGCGGTACAGGCGGCGGTGAAGCGGAAGCCGGTGGGGCGGGTGCGACCGGTGGTGAAGCCGCAGATGGCGGAGCTGAGCAGGTTGAAACTACGCGCGCGGAAACCGCACGCGCGGAAACCGCGCAGGCAGGTGTTTCGCTACTTACGCCAAGTTTGGAAGAGTTGGCGCAACGTGAAATTGCTGCAGATGAAGTGTTTCTTCAGCAGATTAAAAACGCGAAGGCGGGGGATGTGTTGGGCCACGTTACCAGTGTGAATACATCTCACAAAAAAGGCCAACGCAAACAACCGCTTGCAAGTGGGGAAGTTTTCATCAAAGAGAATTATGGCTGCGAAAACGATGCGCATTCTTCAAGTGAATGGCATCGTCAGGTGAGCCTTCTTTCTGCTGAGTCCATTGCGAAGGCGCAAAGCCGTGGGCTGGATGTAAAAGAGGGCGACTTTGCAGAAAACCTTACGGTGGAAGGTTTCGCTCCCTATTTCATTCCGCTTGGAACCGTTTTGCGTATTGGCAATAAGGTAGAGTTAGAAATTAGCCAGGTGGGAAAAGTTTGCCACACCCGCTGCGCTATCTATTACTTGGCAGGCGACTGCATTTTCCCACGTGAAGGCATTTTTGCAGTGGTCAACCATGGAGGTGCTGTGCACGTTGGAGACGAAATCACGCTTGTTTCCCTAGGAAACGGCACCTGTCTTAAAACCCCACAGGAAGCAATTGATGAAGTTGTAGCAGCGCGCGCTGCAGGAACGCTGTAAAGCGCTGGTGTTTACGCTGGTGTTTGCGGCGGCGTGTTAAGTGCCGCGTCTCACGCAACGTAGTAATGCTGTAATGCGACTGTGTTTGCGACGGCGCGTGAGAGCGCAACGCATTTTGTAGGAACTTTGTAAAGGAAAACTCATGA
>CAZRFO010000040.1:0-8994 GCA_964599515.1 uncultured Eggerthellaceae bacterium
GGCGTTCTTGTTTTCTTTTGTAGCTTGCGCCATTAGGTCTTCAAATAAGTACCCCGTATACGCCCAGATGTTGTAACCAGCATTTTTAAGCCGTTTTGCAAGAGCAGCGCAAGCATGCGCTTGTTCAAAAGGTTCCCCGCCAGAAAACGTAACGCCTTTATCTAGCTTGTTTGCGCAAATTTGTTCATAAAGACTATCTAGTGTTGTTTCTTGCCCACCATCATAGCTTTGCGAAGCTTCATTATGACATCCAGGGCAATGATGAGAACACCCCTGAACAAAGATAGAAAAACGCAAACCAGGACCGTCCACTATTGAGTCTTGGACGGTCCCGTAAAGTTTAAGTGTAAGCGTTGAGTTTTCCATTAAGCAAACGGTGTTACTAAGCACCAGCAGCAAGCTAGAGTGAATGCTTTACGCGGTCGCGTTCTTCTGCACGTTTAGCATCGTTAAAGCGGTCAAGCGTTCCTACCAAATAACCTGTAATTCGGCGAATACGCTCAAAGCCAACTTCTGCATCTTCTTCATGACGGTGGCATTTTGGACATTCGTCTCCAATAATGCCGTTGTATCCACAAATTGGGTCACGGTCTACAGGGTGGTTGATAGAACCATAACCAATTCCGCATTCCTTCATATGACGAATAACAGACTCAAACGCATCCAAGTTTTCTGTTGGGTCTCCATCTAGCTCAATGTAGCTAATGTGGCCTGCATTTGTAAGCGCATGATAAGGCGCCTCAATTTCAATCTTGCGGAATGCCTCAATTGGGAAATAAACAGGCACATGGAAGCTGTTTGTGTAGTATTCACGGTCTGTAACGCCTGGAATGCTTCCGTAGCGGGCGCGGTCCATGCGAACAAAACGCCCAGATAAGCCTTCTGCAGGTGTTGCAAGAAGCGTGTAGTTCATCTTGCGTTCTTGAGAAATCTTATCCAAGTATGAACGCATATGTCCAATAATCTCTAAGCCAAGCTTTTGAGATTCTGCGCTTTCGCCATGATGTTTACCAGTAAGCGCCACTAAAGTTTCTGCCAAGCCAATGAAACCAACAGAAAGGGTGCCATGCTTTAGCACAGAACGTTGCTCGTCGTCTTCTTTTAAGTTTTCAGAATCTATCCAAACGCCCTGCCCCATCAAAAACGGCGCATTGTATACATGCTTGCGTGCCTGAATCTCAAAACGTTCATCAAGCTGTCCAACACAAAGTGCAAGCTTTGCGTCAAGCAAGTCAAAGAACAAATCTAGGTCACCCTTAGAGCGAATGCCCAAACGAGGCAAATTGATGGAAGTGAAGCTTAAATTGCCACGTCCTGGAACAACTTCCCTGCTTGGATCAAAGACGTTTGCCATAACGCGAGTACGGCAACCCATATATCCTATTTCTGTTTCTGGCGTGCCCTTGTAGTATTTCAAATTGAAAGGTGCATCCTGGAAACTAAAGTTAGGGAACAAACGCTTTGCAGAACAACGGATTGCCAACTTGAACAAATCGTAGTTTGGATCTCCTGGGTTAAAGTTAATACCTTCTTTTACGCGGAAAATCTGAACTGGGAAAATTGCAGTTTCGCCAGAGCCAAGGCCATCTTCTGTTGCAAGAAGAGTATTGCGAATAACCATGCGGCCTTCTTCGCTTGTATCCATGCCGTAATTAACAGAAGAAAATGGAGTCTGCGCACCAGCGCGGGAGTGCATGGTGTTCAAATTATGAATGAGAGCCTCCATTGCTTGGAATGTTGCACGGTCTGTGTCTGCATATGCGTTCTTTTCCGTATAAGCAAACACGCGATCTGCTGTTTTTTCATCTGTGATTTCGTTAAGTTCACGCATGAGCGCGCTGCGGTAAGTTTCATCAAGCTTAATTGCGGCAACGCATCCTGTTTCTTCTTCAATTGCAGCAAGTGTGTTTTGCGCCCACTCACGTGCGTCTTCGCGCTCACAAAGCAAATCAAGTGCTTCTGATAGGTGCTTTTTGAACAAACGGCGGTAAGTTTTGCGAACACCATCAGCCAAACCGTAATCAAAGTCACAAATTGACTGACCACCGTGCTGGTCATTTTGGTTGGATTGAATGGCAATGCAAGCAAGTGCAGCATAAGATGCAATGTCATTTGGTTCACGAAGTGCACCATGTCCTGTTGAAAAACCACCCTTGAAAAGCTTGCGCAATTCAATCTGGCAACAAGTTGTAGTAAGGGTGTAGAAGTCCATATCGTGAATATGGATGTCGCCCTCTGCATGCGCCTTAGCAAATTTAGGATCTATAACGCACATTTGGTAGAACTGCTTTGCAGACTCAGAGCCGTACTTCAACATTGTTCCCATTGCTGTGTCTGCATCGATGTTTGCGTTTTCACGCTTCATGTCGGAATCTGATGCTTTGGAAAACGTGATGTCTTTTAAAGTTTGAATGAGGCGGGAGTTAACGTCACGAACACGCGCACGCTCTTGGCGGTAACGAATGTATGCCTTAGCAGTTTGGCGGAAACCTTCTTCCATTAAAGTTTCTTCTACTAAATCTTGGATTCCTTCAACGGTTGGAGTTCCCTCTATTGCGCCGTTTTCAATCTTTTCAACAACCTTGTTTGCAATTTCGTCTGCTACAGCGCGGTCTTGCATAGACGAACTTGCCTGAAATGCTTTTTCTACGGCCTCGGCAATTTTTTCAACATGAAATTCGCTTGTTCTGCCGTCCCTTTTAATGATAGTTGTAATCATAGCAACTACGCCCTTTCACTTGAATAATTAAATGCCCTTATAAACGCACAAATCGCTAGTTGAAGTGCTTAATTTGTAGGCACCCACCAGCGTTCTCTGAACTTACTCCCATGAACTCTAACCACAAGATATTGTGGTCAAAGTGTTTTTTGATGTGCACATATGGTAAACCATAGAACAGCACTGTCAAGGAAAAATTTTATGGTTTTTTGCGTGCGTAGGCGCGAACTGCGAATATTCAAAAAACAGAAAATTGTCGTTCACAACTCCAACAAATTTCGTTCGATTTGTTGGAGTAAACGGTCTATTCGCGTGAAATTGGCATGCTGTTTGGAAGGGCACCTGGCCCACTCAAAAAAAGCCGTTGGAGTAAACGGCTATTCGCGCGAAATTGGCATGTCATCCAAAAGCACGCTTGGTTCACCAATTGAGACAAGAGACACTTTTTGAGTAGCGCGAGAAATTGCAGTGTAAAGGCGGCGCTTTGCAAGAGCGGTTTCCGGGAAATTTGCCACATTTACGTTAGCCAAAATTGCGTGGTCAAACTCTAAACCTTTAGCTGTTTTTAAATCTAGAAGCACAATTCCGTGCGGAATTAAACTTGAATCTTTTTCAATCACAGTGAATTTTTCAGCTTCTTCGCTCAATTGTTCTCTAAGTTCTTCAAGTTCACGCTTGTTATTTACAATAACAGCTACAAGGCGTGGGTCTTTATCAATTTCTTCGCTAATTTTTTCTATCGTATCTTTCAAATACTTAAAGTATTCGCACTTGGTGTTGCAAGCGTGCAAGTTAGGCACTTCTCCATCGCGCCTAACAGAAGCCACATCAATTTGCTTGCGCGCGTCCATTAAAGTTTTGAAAGCCTGAGTTATTTCTGGCGTTGAACGATAACTAGTTTTAAGCGCGCATTCAACAGGCGCTACGCCGTCACGCTTTTCAAAAATGGTTGCGATTTCGTTAAAGCCTACTGTTCCTTCTTCTATTGCTTGATTTTCGTCGCCTAGCATCAAGAAATGCGCATTGTTGAAATATTTAGCTAAAACCATCAATTGCGACTGCGTATAATCTTGGACCTCGTCAATCATGACAAACTTGGCCGCTCGCGCGCCACATGAAACAAGGGAAAGCTTTAGGTAAAGCCACTCCCCCGCAGAAATTGATTTCTTTCCAAGAAGGCGCATTCCAATGCGGTCTATTCGCAGCCAATCGCCGTTTTCAATTGCATCATCTATAACGCTGTATCTGTCTTTTAAGTAAGGAATAACGTATTTGGAAAGCTCACGTTCTTCCAACATAAACGTATGACACCCAAAAATGCGAAGCTGCTCTTCTTCGTCCATATCTGCAATTACATCCCAAACGCGCTCGTTTGAAACGCTTGATTTAATACGCTGCTCAAGTTGCTCATGCAAGTCTTCCATAGCAAGCGTACACCTGTGAACACCAGCCGGGAAACGCCCGTATCTTCTGTATGCTGCCCAAGCCTGCTTTGCGCTTAGCACACGTTCTTCGTCAACGCACAGGTCGCGAAAATCTTCTGGTTCCAACTCAAAAGTTTTTAGAGCCTCATCAATTTTTTGCAAGTCTGCAGCTGGGATATTTTTACAAGTACCACGTTCAGAAAGCCCAAGACTATCCATCAAATCTTCCCACGTGTGCAAATGCGGGTTGCGCTCGCCCATATTTGGCAAAACATCGTCAATGTAGTTTCTAAACACAGGGTTTGGCGTAATTAAATACACTTCATCTGGGGAAAGGGTATCGCGGTACTGGAAAAACAAATACGCAATACGCTGCAACATAACAGAGGTTTTTCCACTTCCAGCTATTCCGTTTACAATCATGCACGGCACATCTTCGTGGCGCACAACCATGTTTTGTTCGCGTTGTATAGTTGCCGTTATGTCTTGCAGCTTTGCACTACGGTCACGTGAAAGAGATTGCAGAAGAAGAGCGTCTTCAATTGCAACTGTTGTGTCAAAGTACTGGTGCAACACATTGCCAGTTATATCAAATTGTCTGCGAAGTTTAAGATCTGCCTCTATTACGCGGCCGTCTGCCACATAGCTTGTTTTGCCGTTTGATTGGTTGTAGTAAACCTCTGCCACAGGTGCTCGCCAGTCAATGATGAAGCGGTGATTATTTTCGTCCACCATACCAGCTGCACCAATGTAGAGGTCACGCGGTGGCGTATTTGGCCTGATTTGAATACTGATTTTAGCAAAGTAAGGCCTGCGCAAAAGCGTGCGTGCTTTTACAAGGCGTTCTGTATCTAGGTCAAGCGACAAATTAAATTCATCGATTATTTTATGGATTGCCTCGTATTCAACATAGGTTTCAAGATTAACGCCATTGCCAAAATCAACCGCAAGGTTATCTTCTAAGTCATTTCTGCTATCAAAGGCGGCAGATATGCGCTCTTCAAGTGACGTTTCTAAGTTTTCGCATATAGATTCAAGTTTGCTGTAGGTTTCAGACAAATGCGCTTGTTCTTCTTCAAAAATTTTGTCCGCCTGCACATGATTTGTTGTAACTGCGGCTGTTGATTTTTTATCTGTTGAAATTGGCTCTGTTGACATGAGTTGCACTGCACTTTCCGTGTAGGTTTAAAAAACTTGGCGAATTATAATAATCGAAAGCACAAAATTGCGAAAGTGTTACTATGTTCAAAACGAAAAATGTTCAATAAAAGACGAGAAAAGGAGAATGCAATGTTACTTGCTATTCCAAGCGAAAGCGACACTGGGCTTTCCAGCGTGCGCAGCGGGCATTTTGGCCACAGTGCCT
Source organism: uncultured Eggerthellaceae bacterium (assembly GCA_964599515.1). Lineage (GTDB taxonomy): Bacteria > Actinomycetota > Coriobacteriia > Coriobacteriales > Eggerthellaceae > CAKUOV01. Next base: position 5,510 of record CAZRFO010000040.1, read on the forward strand.
ACTTCACATTGGTAACAATTGAAGATGGCGAAATCAAAGACGTTAAATCGGTCAAAAACGTAGATCACGATGCTGCTGGATGCGGCGGCGTAATAGACTTTGCCATAAGCCTAAAAATTGATGCAATCCTTGCAGCTGGCATGGGTGTTCCACCATTTACGCGCTTTACAAACGGTGGAATTGATGTTTATCTTGACCAAACAAACCCAACTGTTGGTGCTGCTGTTGATAACTTCATTGCAGGAAAAGCTGTGAAAATGGAACTTGACCAGGCATGTAGGCACTAAAAATTGTAAGTCTCAATAAAAAATTTAGCTAAAAAGTAAAACCACCCGCAACTAACACGGGTGGTTTTCTTTTACAAGTTTTGTCTTAGCGTTGCGCAAACTACTTCAACGTAGCAATAAGCTGACCTGCCTTAACTTGGTCTCCTGCTTTAACAAGAATCTCGTCAATTTCACCTGCTGCTTTAGCGATGATGTTTGTTTCCATCTTCATAGCTTCAATAACAGCAATCGGCTGACCTTCTTCAACTGCCTCGCCTTCGCTTACCAACACTTTAACAATGTTGCCAGGAATGTTTGCGCCAACTTCCATGTTGTTGTTTTCATCTGCAAAGCGAATGCTTGAAACAGAAACAGCAGAAGCTGCAGCTTCATCTTTAATACGTACGCTTCTGCGGTTGCCGTCAACTTCAAAGTCTACGTCGCGGTACCCTTCAGCGTCTGGTTCATGAATTGCAACAAGACGAATTACAAGCACGCGGCCTTCTTCAAGCATAACCTCGCTGATTTCTCCAACGCGAAGACCATGGAAGAATACATCTGACCCCATCATAGTGAAGCGGCCATCTTTTTGCATTGTGGTCAAATAATCAGTGTAAACCTTTGGATACATTGCGTAGCTGATTACATGGCGTGGGTCATCGTCTAGGTCAAAGTATTCGTGCAATCCCTTTTCAATGTAGTCAAAGTCTTCTGGCTCAAGCAACTCGCCTGGGCGGCAAGTAATAGGCTTGCGGTCTTTAAGCACAACCGCTTGCAACTCTGGGTCAAAGCCGCCTTCAGGTTGGCCCATCATGCCTTCAAAGAATGAAACAATGGAGTCTGGGAAGTCAAGACCTTTGCCCTTTTCCAGAATGTTTTCTGGGGTCAAATCATTTTGAACCATAAAGATTGCCATGTCTCCAACAGCTTTAGAAGAAGGCGTTACTTTTACGATGTCGCCAAGCATTTCATTTACTGTCTTGTACATTTCTTTAACTTCATGGAACTTATGTCCAAGACCAAAGCTTTCCACCTGTGGTTTCAAGTTAGTGTACTGACCACCTGGGATTTCGTATTTATAAATTTCTGCACTTGCTGCCTTTAAGTCGCTTTCAAAGTCTTTGTATACTGGACGCACATCGCTCCAGTAATCGGCAATAACTTGCAGGTTGTCAAGGTCTATTCCAGTGTCGCGTTCGCCATGTTCAAGTGCAGCAACAATAGAGTTAAGCGAAGGTTGCGAAGTCAAACCAGACATACTACTAATAGCTGTGTCAATGATATCAACGCCAGCATCTGCCGCCATTAGACACGTTGCAACACCATTGCCGCTTGTGTCGTGTGTGTGCAGATGAATTGGCACTGCAACTTCGTTCTTCAAAGCCTTGATAAGCTTGTATGCTGCATTTGGCTTTAGCAAACCAGACATATCTTTAATGCCAATAATGTGCGTGCCGCGTTTTTCAAGCTCTTTGGCCATGCGAACATAATAGTCAAGATTGTACTTTTCACGCGTGGTGTCCAGAATGTCGCCAGTGTAGCAAATTGTTGCTTCTGCAATTTTTCCTTGGTTCAAGACTTCGTCTAGAGCAACTTCCATACCAGGAATCCAGTTGAGCGAGTCAAAAATACGGAAAACATCAATGCCGTTTTTAGCTGATTGTTTCACGAATTCGCGAATAACATTATCTGGATAGTTCTTGTATCCAACAGCGTTAGCACCGCGAAGAAGCATTTGGAATGCGATGTTTGGAATAAGTTCGCGCAACATTGTAAGACGTGTCCAAGGAGATTCCTTTAAGAACCTATAAGCCGTATCAAATGTTGCACCGCCCCACATTTCAAGAGAGAATGCGTCTTTTTCATACATTGCAACAGCTGGAGCAATCTTTACCATGTCTATGGTTCTCATACGTGTTGCCATTAAGGATTGTTGAGCATCGCGCATTGTTGTATCTGTTACAAGCAATTTCTTCTGGTCAAGAATCCACTTAGAAACATACTCTGGACCATGCTCATCAAGCAGCTGTTTAGTGCCGCGCAAAGATGCAATTTCTTCTTTTGGAATACGAGGGAAAACAGGTACGTTGAAGCTTGGCTTTTTGCCATATGTCTTATTTACAACAATGTTTCCAATGTGATTTAGAACTTTTGCTTCACGGTCAACCATTGGGCGAATAGTTGTAAGTTCCGGATTAGCACCAATAAAGCCGGTGTCGCAATTTCCTTCAATAAATGTTGGGTGATTTAAAACGTTTAACAAAAATGGAATGTTAGTCTTAATGCCTTTAATTTCTGCTTCTTCCAAAGCACGGATTGCCTTGCGACGAGCATCGTCAAAACGCATTGCGTAAGCAGAAACTTTAACAAGCAAGCTGTCGTAATAAGGAGAAATAGTAGAACCAGTAAAACCATTGCCACCATCTAAGCGAATGCCGTTGCCAGATGCTGTGCGATACAACTCAAGAAATCCCGTGTCTGGAATGAATCCCATTGCTGGGTCTTCTGTTGTGATGCGGCACTGAATTGCATAGCCACGCATTGTGATATCTTTTTGCGACTTAATGCCAATTTCATCTGAATCAAGCGCATAACCTTCTGCCACGCGAATTTGATCTTGCACGATATCAATGCCAGTGACACATTCAGAAACCGTATGTTCCACCTGAATACGTGGGTTCATTTCAATGAAATAGTGGTCGCCATTTTTGTCAAGCAAAAATTCAACCGTACCAGCGCTTCTGTAATTTACGAAGCGAGCAATTTTTAGTGCGTCTTCGCAGATGGATTGGCGCTGTTCTTCTGTCAGACACAAAGACGGCGTGAATTCAATTACCTTTTGATGACGGCGCTGAATTGAGCAGTCGCGCTCAAACAAGTGAACGATGTTTCCGTATTTGTCGCCAAGAACCTGAACTTCAATGTGCTTAGGGTTTTCAATGTATTTTTCAATGAAGATGGTGTCATTACCAAAGGCTGTTGCTGCTTCGCTTTTTGCTGTGTGATATTCGGCAAGCAAAGAACCAGGTTCACGCACCACGCGCATGCCGCGTCCGCCACCACCAGCTGCAGCCTTCAAAATGATTGGGTATCCGCAATAGTTTGCAAATTCTATGGCTTCTTCGTCTGTTTCTATTGCTTTTTCTACACCAGGGATTGTAGGAACGCCAACCTCATCTGCAACAATCTTGGATTGAATTTTGTCGCCCAAGCTGTTCA
>CAZRFO010000041.1:0-8857 GCA_964599515.1 uncultured Eggerthellaceae bacterium
CAACACACAAGCCGCAACCAGCACAAACGCACCATGCGCCGCTGCGCCAACAGCAGCCGTCAACCTGAGCGAATGCCTAGACCGAGTCCGTCAAGCCACGCCGCTTGTGCACAACATAACCAACTACGTAACAGTCAACGATGTTGCAAACGCAATTCTTGCATGCGGCGCAAGCCCAATCATGTCTGACGAACCAGAAGATGTTTCGGACATCACAAGCATTTGCGGCGGACTAAACATCAACATTGGCACGTTAAACGCACAAAGTATTCGCGCCATGCACATTGCGACAAAGCGTGCGCGCGAACTTGACCACGTTATCTTGCTTGACCCAGTTGGCGCCGGCGCAAGTACGCTTCGCACAAACACCGCAAAAGACCTGCTCAAGGAAGCAAAACCACACGTTTTGAAAGGCAACGCAAGCGAAATCAAGGCTCTTGCGCTTGGGGAAAGTTCCACACAAGGAGTAGATGCCAACGCGGCAGATGTTGTCACTCAAGACAACCTAGACACGCAAGTGGAATTTGCCGCAAGCTACGCACGCGCACTTGGATGCATTGTTGCCATCACGGGACCAATTGACCTGGTCACAGACGGTGTGCGCACATTCGCCATAAAAAACGGCCGCCCAGAAATGGAAAAGATCACAGGCACAGGATGTCAGATTGCAGGCATTATGACGGCGTTTTTGGTAGCAAACCCAGATTGCCATCTTGAAGCGGCGGCGGCGGCAATAGCGTGCATGGGCATCGCAGGCGAAATTGCATACAACGCGCTTTTGCCAGATGAAGGAAATGCAACATATAGGAACAAAATTATTGACGCCATTTACAACATGGATGGAGCAAAACTGAACAATTGTGTACGCTTTGAATTATTCCAGAGCATATAATCACAAGCGTCCATAATTCAAAATATTGCAGCCGCGCTAAGAACTTAATGGCTTTGACGCTTAAATGCAGCAACAAACAAAGCACAAGTTCCACAAATTGCAGCAGCAGCAAATTGAATTTTGACTTCCAGTCATTTTGACTTCAAAAATTGTAGTTTTACGTAGTATGAAGTTAGGTAGTTCATGAGTTTTAGCAAAGAACAACTTCGCGATTCACTTTTGTTATATGCCATTACCGACCGCGCGTGGATTGGCGAATTTGCCGCAAATGAACCAAGTGCGCGGCAGGCAATATGCGCGCAAGTGCAGGCAGCAATTGATGGTGGAGCAAGCTTTGTTCAAATGCGCGAAAAAAACTTAAGCGACTGGGATATGGTAGATGAAGCAGACGCACTTGCAGCAGTTTGTAAAGCTGCAGGTGTGCCTTTTGTGATAAACGACAACGTTGCAATTGCTATTGCATCGCGGGCAGACGGCGTACATATTGGACAAGACGACATGAGCGCAAAAGACGCGCGTGCTGTTATTGGCAGAGGAAAAATTTTGGGCGTTTCTGTTCAAACTGTTGAACAAGCCATTGCTGCAGAAAAAGCAGGCGCAGACTACTTAGGCGTTGGCGCAGTTTTTCCTACAAGTTCTAAAAGTGACGCAGCGGAAGTAACGCACGAAACTCTTGCTGCAATATGCAAGGCTGTTTCTATTCCAGTAGTTGCAATTGGTGGAATAAACTGCGAAAACGTAAGCGAATTAAGCGGAAGCGGAATCGCTGGTGTTGCTGTAATTAGTGCACTTTTCGCTCAAGAAAACATAACGCTTGCAGCAACGCAACTCAAAGCAGCCACTAACGCAGCTCTTAAAAATTAAGAGCAGGAAGCTGACGCTGCGCTAATCGATCGCAAAATGTTCAAAACTACCTATATCGCTGCACTTAAAAACTAAGCCCAAATGGAACTTCGCACGCACGAACTTGCTTGCGGAACTGCGCTCATGACGCAAACATGCACTTACAAAACTACATACAGAACCTAAAAAACAAAATAGATTGCGCCAAACTGGGGGCACCACTTTTTGGCGCGTAATAAATGCAATGCAAATGCTTTACCAGCCAAAAGGAGGCAAAATGAACAAAGTAGCATTGACTATCGCAGGAAGCGATTCTTGCGGAGGCGCTGGCATTCAAGCCGACATCAAAACAATGACCGCGCATGGCGTTTATGCCACAAGCGCCGTTACAGCGCTAACCGCGCAAAATACACTTGGCGTAACAGCCATCATGAACGCGACGCCCGAATTTCTTGGCCAGGAACTTGACGCCATTTTTACAGACATCACGCCCGATGCCGTAAAGATTGGCATGGTTTCTACATCTGACCTGATTGACGTTATTGCGCAGCGCCTTACACATTATCAAGCTAAAAACATCGTAGTAGACCCAGTCATGGTTGCAACTAGCGGTTCAAAGCTGATTGACGAAGACGCCATTGCAACCCTAAAAACCAAGCTAATTCCACTTGCACGTGTAATTACACCAAATATTCCGGAAGCGGAAATTCTTTACGGCGCGTCAATTTCTACAGAAAGCGACATGATGAATGCAGCACAGGCACTAGCCAACACTTATGGCTGCGCTGTTTTGGTTAAGGGCGGCCACGCCACTCAAGACGCAAACGACTTTCTTTTTGACCCAAAATTCCAAGGCAAAGGCGAAGGCGAAAGCACCAGCTGCGACGGAGACGAAAACGGTAGCGGCATTTGGATAAGAGGAAAGCGCGTTAACACAACAAACACACACGGAACAGGATGCACTTTATCTAGTGCCATCGCCAGCAACCTAGCCAAAGGATTTACGCTTCAAGAAGCCATTACGCAAGCTAAAGCGTATCTTTCTGGCGCACTTGCAGCAGGGCTTGATTTGGGACATGGCTCTGGCCCACTTGACCACACCTACGCACTAAGAAGCGAATTTATTGCTGGTGCAAACCTGCCTGTTGCAGACGTTGGCTCATCTGTTGCTAGTGCAAACCTGCCTGTTGCCGGAACGGACTTGCCTGTTGCTAACGCAAGTTTGCCAGCTGCTGGCGCAAACCTGCCTGTTGCAGACGTTGGCTCATCTGTTGCTGGTGCAAACTTGCCTGTTGCTAACGCAAGCTTGCCAGCTGCTAGCGCAACCCTTCCTGCCACCAGTGCAAGTGTACCTGCCACAAGCGCAAACTAGCACGTTACGCCTAAGGAACTCAACATGGAAAATACTGAAAAAACTTCTCTGCTTCAAAACGGGCTTATTTGGTTTGGAGCCGGTGTATCTCTTGCAGAAATTCTAACTGGCACCTACTTCGCGTCGCTCGGATTCGCAAGCGGAATTGCTGCTATTGTCATAGGTCATATTATTGGCTGCGTATTGCTATTTCTGGCTGGGTACATTGGAGCACGCACAGGCAAAAGCGCAATGGAAACAGCAGCCATGTGCTTTGGCAAGCGTGGCGCGGTACTATTCGCAATCTTAAATGTCATACAACTTGTAGGCTGGACAGGGATCATGATTTACGACGGTGCCCTTTCCGCAAATACGCTAATAGATTGCGGAATGTGGGTTTGGTGTCTAGTTATTGGCGCATTAATTGTTGCATGGATTTGTCTTGGCGTAAAAAGTCTTGAAAAAGTAAACATCGTTGCGATGAGCTTGTTGTTTATACTTACTGTTGTGTTTTGCGTTGTTGCCTTTGGCGGAATTGGCACCGTTTCAGAAAGCGCAGTCGCAGGCAGCGCCGGCGCCTCCGCAAGCACGCAGGCAGAAAGCGCGCTTAGCTTTGGCGCAGCAGTAGAACTTGCCGTTGCAATGCCGCTTTCTTGGCTTCCGCTTATAAGCGACTATACTCGCAGTGCCGCACGCCCACTAGCCGCAACAATAACAAGCACGCTTGTGTATGGCCTGGTAAGTTGCTGGATGTATGCAATAGGTATGGCTATGGCAATTCTTACAGGCGAATCTGACATCGCACAAATTATGTTGCAATCTGGCCTTGGAATTGCAGGGCTTATCATTGTGATTTTCAGCACTGTAACTACAACTTTTTTGGATGCAAACAGCGCTGGCGTTTCATTCGAATCCATCTGCAAACCATTTAAAGTAAGCGTCAATGGCAAAGTTATTGCAGTTGTAGCAGCGCTTTTGGGGATGGTTGGCGCAATCATTTTCCCAATGGATGACATAACAGACTTCCTGTATCTTATTGGTAGCGTTTTTGCACCAATGATTGCTGTTTTAGTTACAAGCTATTTCGTGCTAAAAGAAAACTGCACAGAACAAAACTTTAACTGGATTAACCTGGTTATTTGGCTTATCGGCTTTGTTTTGTATCGCATTTTTATGGGAATTGATACTCCCATTGGATACACGCTCCCGTGCATGCTTATTGTTGCACTACTTACATTTTTGGTTGGGTTTGTTGCAAAACGAATTCGCGCTCAAGTGGCATAATAAGCGCCATACAAAATTGAAAGAAGGTAGTTATGGATTACGCAACACTAGATGAAGAAATCAAAAACGCCATGCGTGCAAAGGATAACAACCGCCGCGACATTTTGCGCATGGTAAAAACGGAAATCAAAGCAATAGAAGTAAACGAGCGTCGCGAAATCACAGAGGAAGATGTTGACGCCATGCTTAAGCGCGTCATCAAACAAACTCGCGAAACTCTAGAGGATTCCGTCAAAGCTGGCACCAACGAAGAGCGTACTGCAAAATTAAGCGAACAAGTCGCAATTTTGGAATCTTACTTGCCAAAGCAGGTAACAGGAGATGAACTTATTGCGTTAATTGAAACAACGCTTGCAGAAACTGGCGCTTCCACCAAAAAAGACATGGGTCGCGTGATGGGCGCACTAACAAAAGCAACAGGCGGCAACTTTGACAAAGCCACAGCTGCAAAAATCCTTGGCGAACGCTTGGGGTAATCGCCAATAACGAAAACTTTGCGGAATTCGCAAAACATAATATGAGTAATTTGAGCCACCGGAGGACAATTATGGCAAACAAAACTCTAGCAAAAGAACTTTCAGAAACCACAATTTTAGTTACTGGTGGCGCAGGTTACATTGGTAGCCACACATGCGTTGAACTTCTAAATCTTGGTTATAAGGTCGTCGTTGTTGACGACCTTTCCAATTCAAGTAAAGTCGCCCTTGACCGAGTGCAAACAATCACCGGGTGTGCAGCAGATGCACTGAAATTTTATGAAGCAAACATCCTTGACTCAGATGCGCTAGAAAAAATATTTTCAGAAAACAACATTGATGCAATCATTCACTTTGCTGGATTCAAAGCAGTTGGAGAAAGTGTGGCAAAGCCACTTGAGTACTACTGGAACAACATCGCCGGCACGCTCACGCTTTGCGATGTTGCTCGCAGTCACGATGTAAAAAACATCATCTTTAGCTCAAGCGCAACTGTTTATGGTGACCCAGAATTTGTGCCAATCACAGAAAATTGCCCAAAGCATGAAGCCACAAACCCATACGGCCAAACAAAAAGCATGCTGGAGCGCATCTTGACCGACCTCTACATTGGAGACAACGAATGGAACGTTGTTCTTTTGCGTTACTTCAACCCAATTGGCGCACACGAAAGCGGCCTTATTGGCGAAGACCCAAAGGGAATTCCAAACAACCTAGTGCCATACGTAGCGCAAGTTGCCATAGGCAAGCTTAAATGTTTGGGCGTTTTTGGAAACGACTATCCAACGCCAGATGGCACTGGCGTGCGCGACTACATTCATGTAGTAGATCTTGCTCGCGGCCACGTTGCAGCACTCAACTGGATGGCTGGACGCGTAGGCACAGGCGCTCCAATTGGAATAGGCTCCATCCAAGGCAAAGAAACCACAGATGGATGCCGTACAGGAGTTGGAATTTTCAACCTTGGCACAGGCAAAGGCTCAAGCGTACTAGATGTAGTGCATGCTTACGAAAAAGCCTGTGGACACAGCATTCCATATGAAATTAAGCCTAGACGTGAAGGCGACATTGCGGAGTGCTATGCTGCTTGCGACAAGGCACGCGAAGAACTTGGCTGGGTTGCAGAATATGACATGGACCGCATGTGTGCAGACAGCTGGCGTTGGCAATCCACTAACCCAGATGGGTACCGCAGCTAAGTTGAAGCAACCCTAGCTGCGCACCAACCGCACATCCACGGCTGCGCACCAACCTTGCGCAGCCACCGCAGCTAAGCGGCACAAAAACGCACAAGATGCGCGCTCTAAGTTACAAAACCGTGCCAAACTATGCAAGTTAAAAAAGCCATGTTAAACTGTGCAAAGTCTTGCCAAGTGCGCAGACAAAAAACAATATAACCGCAGCTAAAACGCACTACAGAAAGAAGATAGCAGACTATGAAAAACGTGCTTGCCATTTTAAAGCGCGATTTTTGCCGCCTTATCAAGGCGCCGTCTGCGCTGGTCGTAGTCCTTGCACTTCTTATCATTCCTTCCCTATACACTTGGTATAACGTTCTTGGTTTTTGGGACCCTTACGGAAACACTTCAAACATTCGCGTAAGCGTTGTAAATCTTGACGAAGGCGGAGAGACCGACCTAACGGGCGAACTTAACGTTGGCGACAAGATTATAGACGCGCTAGAAGAAAACGACCAGCTAGATTGGGTTTTTGAAGACTACGACACTGCTTATGAAAATTTGCTTTCTGGGACAAACTTTGCCGTGTTTGTCATCCCGGAAGACTTCACAAAAGACCTGCTCACCATCACAACAGGCACCTTTGAGCAGCCAACAATGCAATATTACGTGAACATGAAAACAGGGCCTGTTGGACCAAAAATCACAGACACGGGTTCTTCAACACTAGAAGAAACAATAAATGAAACGTTTGTAAAAACAGTAAGCGAAGTAGCAATAAATGCTTTGGAAGATTCCGCTGCTTCAACGCAGTCGTTCCTAGATGAAAACACAAGCGAAGCTCTAAAAATCATAAACGAATCTATTGATGGCTTACAAGACACACAAGACAATCTTAACGCAATAGATTCTTCGCTTTCGCAAGCACAAAACAGCAGGTCAATAGCTATTTCCGCAATTGACGACGCAAAGGGAGCCATCAACGCCACATCACAAAGCTTAAACGATGTTTCAGCCCAAACCGCTAAAGTCCAAGAAGTGCTTCTAGATGTAACCCCGGCTGCTATGGCGGCGGTGCATACAGCCATAACAGAACTTGCAAAACTTGAAGGCATAGCAGAAGAAACCGGCACACTTGAAGAGCTCAAAGCAGCTGAACAAGTGTTAGAAGCATGTTCTTCTTCTTTGTTTGACACAGCACTTCCCGCAATCACAAAAGAAATGGGCAGTTTAAGCGCCAGTACGGCAGAATTAAGCATAGCTGTTTCAAACCAACAGTCTTTAGTGGAACAAACCAAAGTAGTTCTTTACAATCTTAACAATGTGCTTGACACCGCGCGTACTTCAATACAGCAAACAAACACACTACTTGGAAATGCAGAAACCAGCCTTACGCAAGTAAAAGACGATTTCTTAAGCCTTGCAGGGTCAGAAACTTTAACTAGCTTAATAGAAGAAAGCAATATAGACGAAGAAGCGGTTGCTCAATTCATCAGTTCTCCTAGCACGGTTGTAACAGAACGCCTTTATGCTCCTAACGCATATGGCGCAGCAATGGCGCCGCTGTTCATGAACTTAACGTTTTGGATTGGCGCTTTTATGCTCATGGTTATTATGCGCAAAGAGGCAGACTCCAAAGGCATAGAAAACCTAACTTTTGCTCAACGTTACATGGGGCGCTTTCTTATGTTCGCGCTTTATGTAATCTTGCAGGCCGTAATTTGTTGCGCAGGCCTTTTGGCAATAGGAGTAGAAGCCGCAAATGCACCGGCACTTTTCCTTGGCGCTGCCGTTGCAAGTCTTGCCTACCTAAGCATAATTTATGCACTTAGCGTTACCTTGCAACACGTTGGCATGGGCGTTTGTGTCATTCTGGTTTTCATACAAATTCCTGCTGCTACGGGGCTTTATCCAATAGAGATGATGGCAGACTTTTACCAGGCCATAAGCCCATTTTTCCCATTCACTTACGGCATAAGCATTATGAGAGAAGCAATTTGTGGCTTCTATGGAAGCACATTCTTGCGCGACCTTGGTGTGCTTTTCTGCTTCTTTGCAGCGTTTTTAATACTTGGCATAGCTTTACGCCCGTTGCTTGCAAACGTCAACCGCACATTTGCTAAACAGCTCCAGGAAAGCGACATCCTAAATGTTGACGAAATTGTCATCCCCCACCAGCACTTCCGCACGACGCAAGTTTTGCGCGCGCTATCAAAAGACGAAAGCTATCGTTCGCAAATGCAAGAACGCTACCAATGGTTTGAGCGCAACCACAAAAAACTCATTAGCATAATTGCGCTTTTGGCTGTGCTTGTCCCAGCACTGATAAGCCTAATAGTAAGCATGACCGTTAACGACAAAGTTGTGCTACTAACACTATGGCTATGCTGGATAGTTTTCCTGTTTGTCCTGCTTAGCTTCATAGAAAACATGCGTTCAAACTTACGACAAGAATTCGAAACAGAAAACGCGCCAGAAATCAGCGTGCAGGAAATGTGGCGCTCAAGGCATTACGTAGACAGCACGAGTTCAATGCAGGCGAAGGAATCGCAAGCGAACGGTTCAACTGGCTCGGATGCCAAGTCCGAACCGGCACAGGATGCCGCACCAGAGCCGGACGCCGCACCAGAGCCGGACGCCGCACCAGAGCCGGACGCCGCCCCAGAGCCGGATGCCGCCCCAGAGCCCGAGTCGGAACTGACTAGCGAACCGGCGCCCGAGCCGGCGCAGGAACCGGCTGGCGAATCGGCACCCGAACCGGCACACGAGTCAGAAGCCGCGCCTGAACCAAACGCCGCGCAAACCAAAGAAAGCGCAGGTGAGGAAAATGCGT
>CAZRFO010000042.1:0-8752 GCA_964599515.1 uncultured Eggerthellaceae bacterium
TCTTCCAGGCGAAGCGTCCGCAGCAGATGCTGTTAGCGGAGTTGGGAAGTAAACTGAGCTCCGCCACCCACAGCCTTGAAATGTCTCACCTAGTAGTGTCGAGCACGAATATTCCACAGGGTCAAGGGCGGCATGGTGTATGAGCGAATCCCGCACGCAGAATTTTCGTGATACATTATTTTTATATCACGAAAATTCAAGCACAGGACTATGAGTGAATATACCTTGCCGCCATTGACTAAATGTAAATGATGCAATTAGTTACGCTTGGCCGTCGCGCAACCAAAGACCGGTTTTGCCACCGTCTTTCTTTAGCAAGCGAACATCCATTATCTCCATGCCACGGTCGACTGCCTTGCACATGTCATAAACTGTCAAGCAGGCAATGCTTGCTGCGGTGAGCGCTTCCATTTCAATGCCGGTTTTGCCTGTTACACCGCAAGTTGCTGTTACATGAATGCCAACTCTGCCGTCTTCGCGCTCACCTTCGCTAACTGCAACGCAGTCAACCTTTGCTTTTGTGATGCACAATGGATGGCACATTGGAATAAGGTCGCTTGTGCGCTTTGCGGCCATAACGCCTGCAACGCGCGCGCATGCCAAAACATCGCCCTTTGCAGCTTTGCCTTCAACAATCAAGGCAAGCGTTTCAGGGTGCATGGCAATAAAGCCTTCCGCAATTGCAATGCGTTCTGTATCTGCCTTTTGCGAAACGTCAACCATGCGTACTTCGCCTTTTTCATCTATGTGTGTTAGTTCAGTCATATGTTTGTCCTCCTGTGTCAGAGCTTGCAAGTTTACCTTTTGGCTGGGCTGGCGGGCTTAGTCGCGAAGCCTTTCCTGAGCTTCGTGTTTTTTGTGATGCTTCGCATTTATATCACAAAAAACACTTCGTGCGGAACTCGCGCATGACGGCTCCGCCACCCCCCCAGCCTTGGGATGTTTTGCGCAGTAGTTGTATTCCACGTTAGCCAGCCTAGCCGCACCTTAATGTGCGTATCAACGGAGCTAGTTGGCGCGAGAGGTTCCGCGAGACGAGCTAAGCGGCCTTACGCGCCGCGTGCGAGCGAGCGCGGTTCTCGCAGCGTCAAATAGCCCGTTCAGACGCGCATTAACCCCCTATTTGGGACATTTTGCGCTTCGTCCCAATTTTATGAAAGTGCTCTTCCGGTTTTCCGTTTACAGCAGCAGCAAACGCGGCGCGAGCCGCATCTATTCCGCCTTCGCGTAAAGCCGTTTTAATGTCAGTTTCTTCATCGCTAAAAAGACAAGCTCGCATCTTACCATCTGCAGATAAACGCACGCGGTTGCATGTGCTGCAGAAATGGTTGCTCATTGCAGAAATAAACCCAACGGTGCCCATAGCGCCTTCAAATTTGTAATAGCGCGCAGGACCCCAGCCTTCGGCTTCTGCATTGCAAGGCAAAAGCTCCGGCATGCCTTCTGCACGTGCTGCAGTGTTAATCTTTTCCAAGATTTCTTCTGCAGAAATTACATCGCTTTCACCCCAGCCAGCGCCATCAATTCCGGTGCCTTCGCCAACAGGCATATATTCAATAAACCGCACGTGAAGAGGCTTATCTATGGTCATTTTTGCAAACTGCAAGAAATCTTGATTAAGGCTTCGCACGGCAACGGCGTTTATTTTTACAGGTGTCAGGCCAGCATCAAGTGCCGCATGAATTCCTGCTATAACGTCTTCAACGTGGCCGCATCGAGTAATCATTGTGAATTGCTGCGGGTCAAGAGTGTCAAGCGAAATGTTCACGCGCGAAAGGCCAGCCTCTTTAAGGTCTTGCGCCATGCGTGGCAAAAGCATTCCGTTTGTTGTCATGGCAACGCTTTCTATACCAGGGATGTCATGAATGTCGCGCACAAGGTCAACAAGTCCTTTTCGAACGGTGGGCTCGCCGCCAGTGAGGCGAATATGCTTAACTCCCGCTTCAGCTGCGATTTTAGCAATGTCAACAATTTCGTTATAGCGCAAAATGTCCATGTGGCTCATTTGCACAACGCCTTCAGGAGGCATGCAATAGATGCATCTAAAATTGCATCTATCTGTAATGGAAATGCGCAGGTAATCTATTGTTCTACCGAATGTGTCTTGCATGAAAATCCTCGTCTTTTCTCAAGTGGCCTTATTCGGCGTAAATCTCTTTTTCTACAACAAGTTCGTTCTTGATTTTTCCAACAAGCTTTTGCAGAGCGTCTATGCAATTTGGGCGAATATCTGCACCAATAAGGACATACATCAAAGAATCGCCAACGTTGCAAACGCCTTCGTTTAGCCATGTGCGAACATAGTAAACGCCTGGCCAAGTTAGAGCTTCTTCTTCTGCGCGGGCAACGCCTTCTGCGTCGTATGAAAATTCTACTTGAGTAACTGCAGGCAGGTTTTCAACTCCCTGGCGCACCTGCGCTTTTGGCGTAATGCGAACAACTCCATTGTGCGTTAAGAACATTCCGCATTGCGCGGCAACGTCAGATGCTTTTGCTTCTTTTAACCATTCGTCTACTGATGGTTCTGGTTTTCCCATGGTTATCCTCCTCGTGATTACCGAAACACTTTTGAGGAATTATACGGCAAGTGCAGGCACCAGACTACCACTAAGTTGCAAGAGCAAAGTTCTAGGAGCAAAATCCGTGTGGCACTGTTGTAAGTCACGCGGCGCTACATAGGAAGACGGACAGAAAACGTTGTGCCATCTTCGGCCGTGCTGGTAACTTCAATATGACCGTTATGTTCTTCAACAATCTTTCTTGCAATTGCCAAGCCAAGGCCAAAACTATGTGTGCCATTTTCTGCGCTTCTATCTCGTGCGTCATCTGCTCTGTAAAACCTATCAAATACGTGAGGAATATCTTTCTTTGGTATAGGTTCTCCAAAGTTGTGAACAGCCAGATGTGCCTCTTTTACAGAACTTGTAAGTGTGACGTCTATCTGGGTGTTTTCTGCAGCATACTTGCATGCATTGTCAATTAATGTAGAAACAAGACGTCCAAGTTTGTAGTTGTCTCCTTTAACAAATATGCCATCTTGCACCGCGCATTCAATTGATATTCCGCGCTCAAAAGCAACTGCCTCAAACTGCAAAGCGCAACGCTGTACTTGTTCGCTTAAATCAACTTTCGCAAGCATAGCATCTGATTTTTTCTTTGAGCCGTTTTCAAGTTGCGTTAAAAGCAGCATGTCATGCACAAGTTCTTGCATGTTTTGCGCTTCTTCTTGAATGCCTTCAATCCATTGTCCTTGTTCTTCGATTGTGCTTTCTGGTTTTTTAAGCGCAATGGATGTATTTGCAAGAATGACAGTTAATGGTGTTTTCATTTCATGCGATGCGTCTGCTATGAACTGCTGTTGGTTTTCCCATGCTGTCTTTACCGGACGAAGCGCCCATTTGGAAAGGGCAAGAGCCAGCAAGAAAAATACAACAAGCGCGCAAACTCCTACAATGGCTAAAACTCCAGCCAGGTTTTGCCAACTTGAAACAGCAGAAGCGTCTGCAAAGGCAATGGCAGTGCGTCCATTGATGTCTGATTTTGCGTAATACAGGCCAACAGATTGCAGATAGCCTTGTGCGTTTTCTGACTCAAGTACAAGTCCAAGCGCTTCTTCTACTACGTCACTATCAAGAGAAGCTGTAGATTGCGCAGAGATGATATTAATCTGAAGAGTATCGTCAACACTATAGACTGCAACTGGTATTCCCATGCTTCCGTCTTGTGCGCCTATTGTGTAAGGACCACCTTCCATTTCTCCGTATTGAAAGCTATCCTTTTGCTTGTCACCTGCATCATTTTTGCCGGTAGTTCCGGCATCCGGCGAATCTGCGTCACCTTTACCAGTAGCCACTGCATCCGGCGAATCTGCGCCACTTTTGTTCGCAGTGCCTTCACCAAGTGCATCTGCGCCACTTTTGTTCGCATCGCCTTGCGCGTGCGCATCTTCACTTGGTTTTTCCGGTGGGTCTTGTGTGGTGGAAAAAGTATCAAAGAAATTCACGCCAGAAAGAGTCTTATTGAGCGCTTCGTATACACGTGTTTGTTCTTGGTTGTAATTAATTACACAAATCGTGACAAACGTCACCAACAAAACCGCAGTCACAATAGCCATGATGACTGCAACGAATTTAACGCGCAGCGCATTAATGATATTGCGTTCGCTTTTGGCAGTTTGCGCGCTCATATTTATTCCTCCACGCTAAGGCGATACCCGGTTTTACGCAGCGTTTCTATTGTGACTTTTGAGTCTAGAAAACGGAACTTTTTGCGCAAAAATGAGATGTATGCTTCCACGTTGTTGTCGTCTGCGCTAGATTCTACGCCCCAAACTTTTGCGATGAGCATTTCTTTTGTAAGCACTTGCGTTGGGTTTGTGAACAGCAATTTCGCAATAGAAAATTCCTTGAACCCTAAATGGATGGTTTTTGTCCCACAGCTTAAGTCGTGGCTTTCAAGGTCAAGAGTTAGACCTTCGTAGGAAAGGCTTTCAAAAACAAGCTGATCTTTTCTGCGAAGAAGCGCGCGAAGGCGTGCCTTTAACTCCGCTGGCGAAAACGGCTTTGTCATGTAATCATCTGCGCCGTTATCAAGGCCGGTGATTTTATCCGCAATTGAATCCCGCGCTGTTAAAAGCAAAACAGGACAGTCAATATTTGCATGACGAAGCTCTTTTACCACATCATAGCCATTTTTCTTTGGAAGCATTACATCTAAAATTATGACGTCATAAATGCCAGACTTGCCATAATCAAGACCGCTTTGCCCGTCTGCCACGGCATCTACTATATAGTCTGCCTCGGTCAAAATTTGTTTGAGGGCATGGCTTAGGTTTTTATCGTCTTCAACTAAAAGAACTTGCATGGTTTGCCTTCCTAGTTGTATTTTTTAATGGC
This sequence comes from uncultured Eggerthellaceae bacterium, assembly GCA_964599515.1. GTDB lineage: Bacteria > Actinomycetota > Coriobacteriia > Coriobacteriales > Eggerthellaceae > CAKUOV01. Next base: position 4,896 of record CAZRFO010000042.1, read on the forward strand.
GCTCGCATGAATGCAGCGTGCGAGCTAGCGCTGACAGGTTGGCGTATATCAAGTGCGCTAGATGATTTTATTACGCCGTACGCTTAAAGCAAATGTGCCATTTAGGCGCATGTGTAATCTAGGGTAAATGCATCCTTTTGCGCACATATGTCATTTGCGGTGCGCTATTTCAGTCGCATATACCTTTGCGTTTTCCTGCATTTCAAATTTTACCCACCAAGCTGAAAGTTTTCTGAAATTCGAAGGATTTACACGCATTCTTTAAGGCAAATTTAAGGTTTCACTTTTAACCTTGCCAAACGTGAGAGAAAGCGTAGTGGGCGCGCCGTGAAATTTACAAAGCTTTAGGCGCAAAGAAAACGATGCCGCGGTTGGCGAGCGGCTAGAAAACACACAAACTTTCACGACATAAGAAAAGGAGCAAAACATGGCAGACAAAAGTTATTCAGATGTGTTTGCGCGCATAGAAAAAAAGTATCTGCTTAACGCGAATCAATTCCGTCAGATTTTGCAAGCGGTTGAGCAGCACCTGGACTTAGATGCGTATGCGCACACTCGTGTGACCAGCGTATATTATGACACTCCGCAAGATTTGCTTATTCAACGTTCGCTTGATAAGCCGCTTTATAAGGAAAAGTTGCGCGTTCGCAAGTATGAAACGCTAGATGTTGGAGAAGACACCGGCAATGAATGCGCCACCGGGGCGGCAGACGTAAAACATGCAGGCGAAGGTATCAGCAGAGTGGAGGTCTGCGTAGCAATGGCGGTTGCTAGTGATGTGGCAGAGCCTGCAGGCGAAGGTGCCAAGCAGCAATCAGCCGGCAAGCAATCAGTTGGTAAGCAATCATCCAGCAAGCAATCAACCGACCAGGTGTTTGTTGAAATCAAGAAGAAATACAAAGGTGTTGTGTACAAACGGCGCGTTGGAATATCAAACGCGGCTGCAACGGCGTACCTTCGCGGAATGTCATATACGCGCGCTTGCAAAAATTTCCCGCTAAACAACAAACGTGCCCAAGAACAGTCTCTTTCTGCCCAAGAAGTCCAGGTGGCGCATGAGATTGACGCTTTCAGAGAAATGTATGAAGACCTTGAGCCGGCTATGGTTATTGCATGCGACAGATTCGCTTTTAAAGACAAGACAAGTGAACTTCGCATTACTTTTGACCAAAACATACTTGCAAAAGAAGCAGACCGCGCACATCTAGATTTTTCTATTGGCGAAGATGACACTCATCTTTTGGCGCAAGGTCAAGCTTTGATGGAAATCAAACAGTCTGGTTCTTTGCCATTTTGGCTGGTGCAGGCGTTAGACAATGCAAAAGCCTACCCGCAATCTTATTCAAAATATGGTACGGCGTATATGTTAAAAAGGAGGAACTCTTGTGCTTGATACTATGTTTACATCCGTTCTTGGAACAACAGATTCACTTGTTACAAGCGTGTCTGCTGCAAATTTTCTGCTTTGTTGCGTGACGTCGCTCGTGCTTGGTTTGGCATGCGCGCTCATTTATATGTTCAAACACCAGTACAACAAAAACTTTGTAGTAACGCTTGCGCTTTTGCCTATCATTGTGCAGATGGTTATCACCTTAGTAAATGGCAATCTTGGAGCCGGTATTGCTGTCATGGGCGTATTCAACCTTGTGAGGTTTCGCTCTATTCCTGGTAGCGCAAAAGACATCGGCTCTGTTTTCTTTGCAATGGCAATAGGTCTTGCAACAGGCATGGGCTTTTTGGCGCTTGCAGTTGTATTTACTATTATTTTGGGCGTTGCAAACATCATTTATGTGCTTTCTCCTTTTGGAAAGACTAAAGAAGTTGGCAAGTCGCTAAAGATTACAGTTCCGGAAGATCTTGAATTTGAAGGCAAATTTGACGAGGTTTTGTCGCATTACACAAAAGAATACGAACTTGTAGAAGTTAAAACATCAAACATGGGAAGCCTTTATACGCTTGAATACGAAGTAAAACTGCCTGATGAGGCTAAAGTTAAATCTATGATTGATGAACTCCGTTGCCTTAACGGCAATTTAAAAATCAGCCTTGGCCGCTTGGAGAAGGCCCGCGAGTCTTTATAAAGCGAAAGCGTTTGGGCTGCGTGGCGTTGTCGTGTGCAGCGCGATGAATATACAGAGCATTTTGTTGCAAACTTGCTGTTTTCACGCTGACGCTTTTTCAAACTGCTGCGCAAAATTCAACTCAGGCGTCTTCACAACGATGAGCAACTCATTCAGCTCAGGTGCCTTCGCCTACATAAACTTTGAAAGGAAATTTATATGAAACCCCAGCTTAATCGCAAAAAACGTGCGCGTCAGTCGCTGACTGCAACGTTAATATTTGCGCTTGCTGTTTGCGGCGGATGTGCTGCAGCAAACACGCAAGAGACAGAAAGTAGCACAGCAAAAGAAAGCGCGCAAACGCAACAGACAGCAAGTACCGCATCTTATGAGGAAGGTGTATCTGCCTACACGGAAAGCTACGATTTAGAATTTAGTAACCGCGACATGGACGCAAGTTACGATGAAACCGATGCCGTATACGTTGGACTTTCCAACAGCGGCATAAGTGTTGATGGGCAAGGTGTAGAAGTTGACGGCACCAATATTACCATCACGCAAGAAGGAACATACATCTTGCAAGGTACGCTTGAAAACGGCTGCGTGTATGTTGACACCACATCTGAAACCAAAGTGCAACTTGTGCTAGACGGCGTTTCTATCAGCAACAATGCAGGTCCTGCCATATATGTAAAGCAGGCAGATAAGTGTTTCATCACTCTTGCGCAAGGCACAGAAAATACTCTTTCTGACGGCACAAGCTACACAATTGTAGACGAAGATGATGGTGATACAGAACCATGCGCGGCTCTTTTCAGCAAAGACGATTTAACCATTAATGGTAGTGGTTCTTTGACCGTGACGGGCAATTGCGAACATGCAATTTGCAGCAAAGATGACCTTGTTATTACTGGTGGCACGTACACAATTAGTGCTGTAGAAGACGGTCTTCGTGGGCGCGATTGCGTAAAAATTGCAGATGGAACTTTCGCTATAACAACTGGTCAGGACGCTATTAAGTCAAATAACGACGAAGACGAAGGGCGCGGCTACGTATATATTCAAGGCGGAAACTTTGAGATAAGCGCAGGTGATGATGCTGTTCATGCAGAAACTTTGATGAGCATATGCGGCGGTGTTGTAAACGTTTCAAAATGCTATGAAGGCTACGAGGGCTTAATTGTTGAAGTTGCTGGTGGAACCACGCACATCGTTGCAAGTGACGATGCTATAAATGCAGCATCGGCTAGCACAAGCGATGCTGGGTTTTCTGGTGGCTTCATGGAAGGCGGCTTTGGCGTAAGTGACTCAAGTTGCCTTATCACAATCCATGGCGGATACACAGTTCTTGAAGCAGATGGAGACGGCGTAGACTCAAACGGAAGCGTCCAAATAACAGATGGAGTTTTGCTTGTGAGTGGCCCAACTTCTGCCGATGACGGCTTCTTTGATTACGATTTATCTGCGGAAATCACAGGTGGCACAGTGCTCATGGTTGGAAGCGCCGGTATGGCGCAAAACTTCAGCTCTGGCACGCAGGGCTTTGCACTTACACAAGCCCAAGGCAACGCTGGAGACTCTGTTGCGCTTGTAAATTCTTCTGGAGAAGTAGTTGTTTCTATGACAGCAGCGCATTCGTTCGAGATGGTCTTGGCAAGCGACGCCAGCATTTCAAGTGGGGATGAACTTACACTTGTAATAGGCGGAAGTGTAAATGGCGCAAACGAAGACGGCTATGCAAACAACGGTACGGTTTCCGGCGGAACTTCCACAAGTGTTAGCTTTTCCACTGAAGCC
>CAZRFO010000043.1:0-8594 GCA_964599515.1 uncultured Eggerthellaceae bacterium
AAAAAGAGAAAACGCAAAAATAAAAGCAACTAGGCTAGCTCCTAATAAAGCGAACGGCTTTTGTATTTTGTTGGCAACTGTTTTTGTCATATATTAGCTATCTTCTTCGGGTACTTCGTATTCGCTTCCGCAGTAAACTACTTCTGATTTAGGGTCGTAGTATGAAGTAAATATTTGCGTGTCAATCAATTCCCCGCCCTTATCATAAACATTACGCGTGCACGCAATTGAAAATCCCTCATCGCCTTGTGTTTTTACATAAGATTCTGTAGCCCCAAGAGATTCATCTACAACATATTTTGTTTCGTAGTCTACTAAATTCCATCTGTCTCCAAGTTCACTTGTGACGCTATATTCTGGGTCTACGCCATATAAATAAACCGTAACAGTAGAATCTGTATATGAAGTAGTAACTAAAACATCAGAATTTGTATCATTTTGCCATTCTAGGTCTAAGTCTGGCCAGTTGATTGCAGCGTCTCTTCCTTCAGGGTAGTTAGAAGAATAAAGCGAATGGTTGTAGCGTTTATTTACGTGGTAGCCAGCTTCAAACACAGAATTAAATACTGTGGTTGCTATTTGACAAATGCCGCCACCAACAGAGTCAACGTATTCGCCATCTACAATGATATTTGCTGATTTAAATCCTTTATCTGAATTACATTCACCGCATATATTGTTAAAAGACCAAGTGCCGCCATTGGCTTGGCAAATGGAGTTATTTATTAAGTCTGCTGCAAGATGAATGTTGTAGTTTCTATCTGTTGAAGCAGAACTTGTTGTATAGCTTGTTGTATAAGATTCAATTAACTGAACGACGCCGCTGTTAATAGCCTCCTCAAAACTCATCGATGAAGAAACTTGAGTTGAAGCAATAGAAACTTGCACAGCTTCGCCATCGTTTTCTAGCGCTTCATTTGCTTGCGTTCCACCTGTACCAAATAAAGAAGCATTTAATTCATTAATTGCTTGGTCTACAAGCGGTACAACACCATCTGATTTAGGCTTAACGGTTATTTCGTTGTTGTTTATTTCAAAAGATACATCTATCTGAGTGCCGTTGTAGTGCTGCTTTATTGCTTCTAATATTGCTGGCTTTGCAGAATCAGAATCTATTTTTGGAACAAGTTTCCAAGTGTCTTCCGTCTGTTCAACAGACGAAGTAATCCAGCTTCCCACCATTATTCTGGTAGCCTGCCAGCCGCTTCCTTCGTATATGAAAACAACACCGTCAGAAATTGCATTGTTTACCGCGTTGCAAACATCTGTAGCTTGTTCGTAGCTAATTCTCATTGGTGCATCTTCAAGGTTTGCAACAATTATTGCATCTTCTGAATTAGAAGAAAATATAGCGTTGGAAAAATTTTCCGAGAACGCATCTCTGTTTATAAGGTATCCATCTTGGCCATCTGTTGGAGTTGCAACGCCATCTGTAATTGTGAATGAAGCATCTATTCTGCTAGTTCCAATGGATGAATCTATTGAATCAATAAACGTATTGAGTTCGTCATTTTCATAAACCAAAACAGGAAGTATTGATTCACCAGCAAATAAAGCGTGAATACGAGCGAAAAATCCGCCATTTGATCTTCCAACATTAATTGCTTTGTCTATGGTGCTTTGCATGTCTAAAGTAACGTTTAAATCTTGTGGGTTTGCAGACCAAAGTAGACCTTCGTTTGTTGCTTCTTCTACGCTAAGTGGCGATGTATCTGTGCTTGCGTCTTCACCTGACGCTTCTGTTTCGCTTGTATCATTTGCGCCGCCTGAGCTTGAGTTTTGTGAATCAACAGATGAGCTATTTGTTGATTCGGCGTTGTTGTTTGCACCTGTACTCTGCGTGTCAATATTGGCAGATATAACGTTGTCACTGCCTGCCAAAATGCGGTTATATGCCTCTTCGTTTGCGGCTACATCAACACTAGAATCGTAAAGGTTTGAATTAAGTTCTGAAGAGCAGGCTTCTTCAATTTGTTGCGCGTTCATGCCACCAACATCTATGCCTGCTATTTTTACTCCCGGGTAAGCCTTTCCCCAGTTAAGGACTGTATCGGCCAAAAATAGCACTGCAAGTAAAATTACTACAGCAATGGCGGCGCGTACAAACTTATTTGAAAGCAAAGTATTTTTGCTTTTCTTTTTTAATTGCTGGCTTCCCTGTTTGTTTTGGCGAATGTTTTTAGGAGCATTGTTTGCAGTGTTTGTACGGCGTGAAACAGGTGTATTTGTTGCGCTTGTTTGTCTGCGCCTTGTTGTGTTAGTTCTGGATGTATAAGATGTTTGTACATTGACAGAATTGTGCATGCGCGCGCTTTGTGCATTTTGCATGCTTGTTTTAGAGCTTTGCGCTGCGCTTGAATGTCTAGGTCTTTGTGTTTCAGAATTACGAGTTGGCATTTTTGCCATCCCCGCTTGATAAAGTGTAATCCATTAATTCTTTTAATGTGTCTTTATTTATTTCACTGCGGCTTGAATTTTCTGCTTCTTCGCGCCCACCACGTGCCTTTTTAATTGCGCGCCATGCGGCTACTGAATAGTAAATTGTTGTAAATAGCGCAAGAATAAGACCAATATAAACAAACCAAATTCCCCAAGAGCAAAATTGAGCGTTAAGCCCTGGGAAAAAATCTAGGTTTGTAATGCCAATACCTTGAATTAGCGGAAAGTTAAGTAATATCCCTGCAAATCCAACAAACAAAAATGTTGTAGCAACTTTTCCAACATAAATAACTGGAACGCGAACTCTATAGCGAACAAGAATATATGCTCCGCCTAGAAGCAAATAAGCGTCTCTTGCTATGACAAAAACTATTACCCAAAGCGGTAATCTACCAACAATCAAAAGACCAACTACTCCTGTAATCATAAGCAAGCGGTCTACGGTTGGGTCTAAAATTTGGCCAAGTCTAGAAACTGAATTTGTTCTACGTGCAATTTGACCATCCAAAAAGTCCGTTGATGCAGCCAGGGCAAAAATGAATGTAGCAAGAGCATTGTGGTCATCTAGAAGAAGGACAAGATAAACAGGAATTAAACAAAGACGAACAAAAGAAATTACATTAGGTATTGTAAAAATCTTATTACTTACTTCGTTTGTTTGATTCATTGTGTCCTCCTTTCCTAAATATTTGCAAATGGACATTTTACCATTTTATTTGTTGTTGTCTTTGTTAATAGCGCTAGATTGCTTTAGGTTTTCTTTTGCAACAGAAATCATCAGTTTAATGCGGTTCAGTTGGTTTACTTCAGATGCACCTGGGTCGTAGTCAACAGCAACAATGTTGCTTTCTGGGTATCTTCTGCGAAGTTCTTTAATTACAGACTTCCCAACTACATGGTTTGGCAAACAAGCAAATGGTTGCGTGCAAATAATATTTGGCGTGCCACCCTTGATGAGTTCAACCATTTCTCCAGTTAAAAGCCAACCTTCACCCATCATGTTGCATAGGTCTAGAATTTCTTGTGCGCCGGCAGCAGTTTCTTCAATATGACCAAATGCCTCAAAGCGTTTTGATGCTGCAAGAGGCTTTCTAACGGCATCTCTACAATGCTCTAGGAAGTTAACAATTTGCTGCGCCACAAAGGCTTCCTTTTTGTGCGGAGTGAGTTCACGGTGTCTATAAACCCTGTTCATAATTCCAAACAAGAAAAAGTCAACAAGACCCGGGACATTTGCTTCGCATCCTTCTTGTTCAATGATTTGCACAACTTGATTGTTTGCAGTTGGATGAAACTTTACAAGAATTTCTCCTACAACACCAACACGTGGTTTAGAGCCAAAATTTGTACAAGGAAGTTCGTCAAATTCTTGGATGATTTTAGCGTAAAGACGCTTTGCCTCTTTCCATTTCATATATGGAAGATTTTCAACAAGATAGTCCATCCATTTTCTAAATAGCGCATTTGCGCTGCCTGGTTCAGTTTCATACGGGCGAACTCTATACAAAAGCATCATTAGAAGGTCACCCATTAAAAGTGCTGGTACAGCAAGTTTTAGCATGTGTGCCGTAATGCCAAAGCCTTCGTTGTGTTCATTCGTTGCATTTAGTGCAAGAGCAATTACCGGAACATGCGAAAGCCCTGCATCTTTTAGCGCCTTTCGAATAAGAGATATGTAATTTGTTGCTCTGCATCCACCGCCAGTTTGAGTGATAAGTACAGCGGTTTTAGTCATGTCGTATTTGCCAGAAGTTACCGCTTCCATTATTTGGCCAGTAACTAAAATTGACGGATAGCAAATATCGTTATTTACAAATTTCAAGCCAGCGTCAACTGCGCCTGGGTCAACAGAAGGAAGAAGTACAAAGTTGTATCCATTTGTGTTAAAGATTGGCTGTAGGAGTTCAAAATGGTAAGGCGCCATTTGAGGAGCAAGTATAGTCCAGCCTTCATCTTTCATCTTTTTTGTAAATTCAACACGCGGGAATTCTGTTGAATTAGCTTGCCTTTGAATGTCAAAAGTGCCGCTTGCTTCTTTGGTTGAATCTTCTAAGTTAGAAACTAAAACGTCTAATTCATCTAGCGATTCAACATCCAAAAAGCTTGCTTCTTCTTGTTGCTTTAATGCGGCCAAAAGCGAGCGAACGCGAATACGTGCTGCACCTAAATTGCTTACTTCGTCAATTTTTAAGCACGTATAAACTTTTCCGCTTTGTTCGAGTATTTCTTGCACTTGATCTGTAGTCAAAGCATCTAAACCGCACCCAAATGAATTTAGCTGAATTAGGTCAAGGTCGTTTCTTTGCGTAACAACCTTTGCGCACCTGTATAGTCTTATATGATACATCCATTGGTCGTATATGCGCAGATGACGCTCAAGTTTACCTAAGTGCGCAATTGAATCTTCCGTTAAAACTGCAAGACCAAAACTTGTAATGAGCTCCGGGATTGCATGGTTGATTTCTCTGTCGTTATGATACGGTCTACCAGCTAAAACAATGCCGTGGCCACCTGTTTTTTCAAGCCATTCAAGAACTTCTTCGCCCTTAGCGCGCATTTTTTCTTTGAATTTTTTATCTTCTTCCCAGGCAAAATCTAGTGCGTTACTAATTTCTTCCTTTGTAGGCAAAGGCAGCCTTGCTGCGTTTATTGCACCGGCAAGAGCACCTTTAACGTTTCCGGATTCGTTTGCGCCAGACTCAAGCCCTGTTATCGCGCTTTCCGTGCGCCTGTTTAAAACAAGGTGTTCATAAAGGCGAAGCTTAAGTGCGTCTTTGTCATCGTATGGCAAAAATGGATTTAAAAATGCAATTGGAGAATCTATGAGTTCATCTACATTAAGCTTTAACGCTTCAGAATAGCTCATGACAATAGGACAGTTGTAATGGTTATTCGCGCCTTCGTCTTCTTGACGTTCCCACCTAACGCAAGGCATCCAAATAAAATCAATATCTTGGTTAAGTAAATCCATTATGTGACCATGAGAAAGCTTTGCTGGATAACAAACACTTTCTGATGGCATTGATTCTATACCTGCTTTATACGTATCTTTAGTTGAAGGGCTAGACAAAACAACTCGGTAACCAAGCTTTGTAAAGAAGGCATGCCAAAACGGATAATTTTCATACATGTTTAAAGCTCGCGGAATACCAACAGAGCCATATTTTGCTTCTTCTTTGCTTAGGCATTTCCTGTCAAAAAGCAGATGCTCTTTGTATTCAAACAGGTTAGGAATTTTTGCAGTTTTACCAGCGTTACCTGCGCCTTTTTCGCATCTATTTCCAGTTATGAAGCGTCTGTGTTTTCCGGTTTTTTCATCTATTCCAAAGTCGTTAATTGTTAAAAGGCAATTGTTAGAGCACTGCTTGCATCTAGTTGTTTTATGCGTTGGGTTAAGAGAGGCCAGCTCTTCAGTTTTTAGAATATTAGATGCACTGCCTTCTATTGCCCTATCGCGCGCAAGCAAGGCTGCGCCATACGCTCCCATGTTTCCTGCAATATCTGGGCGTATTGCGCACTTTCCTGAAAGTTGTTCGAATGCGCGAAGAACCGCGTCATTTAAGAATGTTCCACCCTGAACAATGACTTTATTGCCAATGTCGTGTGCATCTCTTATCTTTATAACTTTAAATAGCGCATTTTTAATTACAGAAATCGCAAGACCTGCGGCAATATCCCCTACTGTTGCGCCTTCTTTTTGCGCTTGTTTCACGCGGCTGTTCATAAATACGGTGCAGCGTGAGCCCAAGTCAACTGGATTTTTAGCTTGGTTTGCTGTTTTTGCAAACTGGTCTACTTCTAAGTTAAGCCCGCTTGCAAAGCTTTCAATGAAGCTTCCGCACCCACTTGAACAAGCTTCATTAAGCATAATGTGGTCTATTACGCCATTTTTTACGCGTAAGCACTTCATGTCTTGCCCGCCAATGTCAAGTATAAACTCAACGCCTGGAAGCATCTCTTGTGCGCCACGCAAATGGGCTACTGTTTCTATCTCACCAGAATCAACATGGAGTGCTTCTAAAAGCAATCCTTCGCCGTATCCAGTAACAGTAGCATGTGAAATAGTGACTGCAGGTTTTCCGGTTGTTTCATCAATTGGAAGCTCACTATATAGTTTTGCAAGAGACGTTTTTGCGCAACCCAAAACATCACCTTTATTGCTTACATAGTGAGTCCAAAGAACACGCGCGTCTTTGTCAATTAACACAGCTTTAAATGTTGTAGAACCTGCATCTATTCCTAGATAAACATTGCCTTTTGCTTGCTCAAGAGGTGCACGGGTAACTTTTTCTGAATCATGGCGGGTCTTAAATTCGTTGTAGTCATCTTCGTCTTTAAAAAGCGGAGGAAGCCTTACAACCTCACTTCCTTGAATGTCGCCAAGGTTTTTAAGTCGGTCTACTACATCGTTTAGGCTTTCAGGTTTTGTGTTGTTTTCTTTTGTAGCAGCAATTGCACAACCACATGCCACAAAAAGATGTGCATTATCAGGGACAATAATGTGCTCTTCGTCCAAATTAAGCGTTTCATAAAAACGTTTTCTAAGTTCAGGCAAATATTGCAGAGGCCCACCAAGAAAGGCAACATATCCTTTAATTGGACGTCCGCATGCAAGGCCAGAAATTGTTTGCGTTACCACAGACTGAAAAATTGAAGCAGCTATGTCTTCTTTAGCTGCACCTTCGTTTAAAAGCGGTTGCACGTCTGTTTTTGCAAATACACCACAACGGCTTGCTATTGGATAAATTGTTGTATGAGACTGCGCTAGTGTGTTTAAACCGCCGGCATCTGTATTTAAAAGCGAAGCCATTTGGTCTATAAAAGCACCGGTACCACCTGCGCAAGTACCGTTCATGCGCTGCTCTATCCCATTGTCAAAGTAGATAATTTTGGCGTCTTCTCCACCAAGTTCAATTGCAACATCTGTTTTTGGAATAAAAGTTTCAACTGCAGTTTTTGATGCAATTACCTCTTGAATAAAAGTGATATTTAGCCACTGAGCCAAAAGCAAGCCACCAGAACCTGTGATTGCCATAGACATCTCAATATTGCCGTATTCAATGGCGGCTTCTTCTAAAACTTCTATGATTGTTGCACGGACATCAGCATGATGGCGCCTATAAATTGAATACTGAATTTCGTTGTTGTCATTTAAAATTGCAAGCTTAACGGTTGTAGAACCCACATCAATACCAATATGAAGCTTGTTTTCTGCCATGAAATTAACCTCAACTTTTAAAAATTTCTGAATTTACAAGCCTTAAATTATAGCGGCAAACATAAATAGATTATGGGGCTAAGCAGTGAAAGACCCAATTTTTACAAGAAGAAACTGTTTTAAGAACATAATCGATGCATGCGACTATTGCAAGTGTAAAATATACGAAATCAAAGACAAGGAAAACTATGGATAAAAAACCTACTAAGAGAAAAGTATCTGGTGATAAAACAGACACGTTGCGCTCAGATGCTTTGGGGTCGCGCACTCAATCTTCCATGTTGCGCTCAGGTGCTTCAGATTCACGTACTCAATCTTCCGCGTTGCGCGCTAGTGGTTCTAGTTCAGACGCTGCAAGCCGTGCTGTTTCGCGTTCTAACGCAACACATGCAAAACCTTTCGTATTTCTCATAGCGTTAATCTTTATTGCTATAGCCATGATATTTGGTATCAAAAGCTTATTTTTTAATAACAGCGAAAGTAATCTTACAGAAAACACTGAATTCACAACAGTAAATGAAAACACCACTGTTAGTTTTGTAGCAGTTGGCGATAACTTACCAGAAATTATTTTAGGCTCTTTTGCAGATGCACAATGCGGCGAAGTTGGAGATGGACTATACGATTACAGTTCAATTTATGAACCTGTAAAACAATACATTCAAGCGGCGGATTTTGCATACGTAAAAGAAGAAGTCCACCTAGACGATGAACTGGGAGTACATGGATATCCTTCGTTTAATGCTCCAGAATCTTTGGCGGACGATTTGATTAATGTAGGTTTTGACGTTATTGGCTCTGCTTCTAATCATATTTATGACTGGGGTTATTTTGGTGCATGCAAAAGAAACAGAGAAGTGTGGAACAGTAAAGATGTTACCTTCGTTGGTTCAAATTTAAACGAAGAAGAAGCAAACACAATAGCCACCCTTGAAAT
>CAZRFO010000044.1:0-8406 GCA_964599515.1 uncultured Eggerthellaceae bacterium
TGACCAAGGCGACAACCCAAAGCGCGAAAAAAGTCGTAGTCGTTTTTGCGTTCATAATATGGCGCAACTGCAGCAGGTCCGCCATATGCGATATTCGCAACACCGCCATGTTGCTGAAACGTTGGGCGCTCTATTGCTTGTGCTGCTGGCATAATGAAATCTGCAATCATGGCTGTAGGGCTCATGTAATAATCAAGCACAACTATCAAGTCAAGCGACATCAGGCACTTATGCACGCGATGTGTATCTGCATATGTGACCAGCGGGTTTGTGGCTTCCACTATTAACGCGCGCACAGGGTAAGGCTTGCCTGTTTCCATTGCGTGCAAAACAAAATCTGGGTGCGCAGACGCCAAATATCTACCAGGAAGCGTATTGCCAAGGCTTTCTGTGAGTGTACGAATGTACTCAAAACCGTCATAGCACTGCAACGGAGTTGAGCCAGTATTCAAACATTTTTCTCTGCGTTCTGGCCCAAACAAATCTGTCATTTCTAGTTCAAATTCTGTTATGAAATCGCTATGTTCTGCCAGAACACATGTTCCTGGTTTGTCAAAATTTCCGGTTATAGCGCGAAGCGAACAAATTGCCCTGTGAGTTGGAGCAACGTTTCTTCCAACTTGGTCAATGCCGCGCCCGCTTACCAAGGCAGACGCTTGCGCCGTAGCAAAAAGGCGTGCTATTTCTTGTATTTGTTCAACGGGAACGCCACATTTTTCAGAAACAATTTCTGGCGAATAATTTTTCACATGTTCGCAAAGTTCATCAAAACCATAGCACCAATTTTCTACAAATTCGTGGTCGTAAAGGTCTTCTTCTATGATTACGTTTAGCAAACCTAACGCCAACACGACATCTGTTCCAGGGCGCGGTGCTACCCATATTTTTGCAAGCGAAGCGGTGCGTGTATAACGCGGGTCAATCACAACAAGTGTTCCAAAATCTGATTGCGAATATTCGCGAAGTACCTGATAAAAGCTAGAATTGTCTGACTGTGATGGGTCTGTTCCCCAAATGAAAAGGCAGTCAGTATACCCAGGAATTATGTCTGCTTCAACTGTCCAGCCAAATGTAATTACGTCCATCCAAATTCGTGGGTTCCAGCAAATTTGACCAATTCCCATGTTGTTTGGAGAACCAAAAAGATTCATAAAGCGGTGAAGCGGCCAAAATGATGTATGTGGCCCACCTATCATTGAAGCAAGCATTTGCGGGCCATATTCACTAGACAAGTCACGCAAACGTTGCGCTATATCATCAAGAGCTTCGTCCCAACTAAGGCGCTCCCATGTATTAGAGCCGCGTTCGCCTACTCGTCGCAGCGGATAATTAATGCGGTCTGGCCCATCTAGCGTATCCAAATTCATGCGCCAGCGTCTGCAACCGGCAAGCGTTTTTTCATTGTACGGATAACGCGTAGGGTCAACTTGTAAATCTGTAACCCTACCATCTTCTACGGTTGCCAAAAAACCGCACAGGTAACCACAAAAGTGACAATTAGTTCTTTTGATTTCTTTTGCGGTCATAAAGCACATTCATCCTAAATAATGTTTTTGTCTTCAAAAACACTCGCTACAACCAAAACGTAAAAGGCGTTTGTTTTTGCCCTATTTTTGATGGTTGTCAATTTCCCCTTCAACATCAAGCGCAACAAAGTTGCGTTTTCCTGCTTTTTTCACTACAGCACCAAGGCTTTCATCAAACAAGAAACGCAGTTTCATGTATGCATCTGAATGCACCCAATCTATGCGCCAATTGTATAGCAACTCAAGATAGTGATATACAGGAAGAGAATTCTGCAAAGCGGTAAGCAAAAACGAACAACTCATGCATGCTGTGACAATTGCCTGTGCACCCGCTTCAAGCGACTCTTTGCCACAAAAATTTGCTGCCTTTTCAGCACCATCAAAGTTGCCTGCTGCACGAGTAAGAGACCCACAGCATGTTGATTTTTTCCTGCTGTGAGCACGCTCAACATAGGCTCCTTCGCCAAGCAAATCACGCACGCCTTGAGCGAATTCTCCAGTTTGGCGGTCTGGACATGAGTCGTGCGGGCAAAAAATTGTGTTGTCACAATTAGTTTCTGGAGCGGCAAGTGCTTGTGCTGTTGGAATGTCTATACGGTATCCCAATCGTGCAAGTTCTGCGGGCAATGCAACAATATCAATTTTGGCAGCCTCTTCGTCTTTAGCACAGGCGTTACGCAGCGCTGTTACGCAATTTGGACACGCCGCAATAATTCTCTTGACTCCAGCCTTTTTCAAATGCTCGTACAACTGGACCTCAAACGCATCACGCTTTGCTTGTCCATCTTCTTCGTATGAAAGAATTTTTCCGCAGCAAAGAAGCGAAATACCCTGAACGCTGCCACTGCTAAGAAGCGTGTCATAAACTGCCTGAACAAGAGGAAGCGCATAGTTAATAAACGAACACCCAGGAAAGAAAATACTTTCGCAAGGAAACGCACCTTCTGTATTTTCAATAACAACGCTTTGCAAATACGGGTAGCTGCATGTAACATCACTGCCTGTAAGTACGTCTTTAAACGAGTATTCGTCCATAAATAACACCCCGCACTTCAGTTTTACCTGATAGACATTAGAAAAAGAGCCTAGCCTGATTTGGTCAAGCTAGGCTCAAAAGACTATCGCTTAAATATTAAAATAGGTTTTCCCCATTATAGTCCCACTTAGTCATAAATTCAGAACCAGGTTCGCCTTTCTTCTTCAACTTAGTGAAGTAACGAGTTTCGCCCGGAACCTCTGCACGCTCATCGGTAAGAATAACCAAGAAGCGAAGTAATAAGCCACCACAAAGAGCAAAAATAGCAGCAATAACGCTAATTCCAATGATGTTAAGGAATAATGGAACAAGCAAGCCGCAACCAATCATGCCAATCCAGAAAAGTGGAGCCCAAGAACCGCGCACCCAGCGCTCTGCTGCCGCATGGGCTGTGTTGTTGCCAGCGCACAAGAACGAAAGCACCATGACAAGAATAACGATGATTTCAGAACAAATCAGGATGATGTCAAGAGTGTGCAAAATCTCATGTGCCTCTTCTGCTGCAACTGCGTAAACAACCATGCTATCTGGTGCAAGACCAGTTGGCCATAAACCTTGGAAACCAATAGAAAGCATTGTGCATGCGCAAGCTGTTGAAAGAGCAGAAACAGTAAATAATACTGGCAATGCTGGAGTTGCCCAGAAAGAGTGAGCTTTCAAAGTTGACAAGAAAATGCCAGTGTAGAGCATAATGCAGAAGCCAGAAAGACCAGCTAGCAAAAGGTTAAACCCACGGAATACCGCCAAGAAGTTTGCAAGCGGAGCAATCCACCACCAAGGCAAGCATGAAAGCCACCACAAAATGCCAAACACCATGCATACAACAAGCAATCTAGCGCCATGACCCAAAACAGACTTAACTGAATTGAAGAATACATATGGCATAGCTGCGTGTTGACCCAACTCAAATACCAAGAAGAAGCAACCAACAGCCAACCAAACAATCGCAAAGAATGCAGGCCATGCTAGAACTGATGCCAAAACACTAGCTTCTGCAGGGAAAACAATGAAAGATAAAAGGGCGATTACAAAGAACATACCGCCGCCCATGCCGCCTAAGAAAAGATAGCAAGCAATAGGCCATTCCCAATAATGATGCCTCATTACAATACACCTCCCATATCTGGAATGTAGTAGACTTGAGGCTCTGTACCCAAATCTTCCAAAAGACGTTCCGTCTTAACGCGATTAATAATTTTATGTACTTCAGAATTTGGATCTTCCAAGTCACCAAAAATACGTGCTTTCTGGTGGCAAGTCAAAACGCAATATGGCTGTGCGTCTGGATCAAGTTGACGCTTTTGGCGGCAGAATGTGCATTTGCGAACAAACCTGTGGAAAAGTTCTTCCACATGCGACTGGTCACGCATGCCATATGGGCAAGCATTTACGCAAGCCTTGCAAGCCATACACTTTGAATATTCAATCCATACAGTGCCGTCTTCATCTTGCTTGGAAGCACCAGTTGGACATGCTGGAACGCATGCTGGCTTTGCGCAGTGCTGGCAAAGCATTGGTGTCCATTCACGATGAACGTTTGGCCAGTCTCCCTGACAACCCTCAGATAAAACTGGGTTGTAAATTATATCCATTGGAAGCTTATTCCAAGTACGGCAAGCAACCGTGCAGGAATGGCAACCAATGCAGCGACGTTTATCGATAACCATACAATAACGTGTCATTTTTATTCCTTCCTACTCAGTTGTCCTACGAAAGCTGGTTATAAGACATGTCATATACATGCCCTGTAGCGTCATCTACTAAATTACCTGTTGCGGAATCGTAACGCCAACCATAAGAGGCTTCATGGTAATTCATTGTTTCTGGGTCAATCATCCAACCGCTATTTGGATCATAGATGTAAGGCAAGTCACCCAAACGAGCATAACCTTTTTCTGTATCCCAAGTAAGTGTTTCAGGAATTGCATAAGGAGCAGCTTCACCTGGATAAAGATCAACACCGGCAAGCTGATCACGTAATGGATTGTATTCCATGTCATAGCGCTTACCGTTTTCGTCAACCAGGCAATTCGCAGCAGAATCATACTTCCATGCATAAGTTTGATCGCGGTAGCACAACTCATCTTTGTCAATCAACCAACCGCTATTAACATCATAGATGTATTCAGGATGCGTGCTAATTACTGGGTGACCAAACTCAGAATTCCACATTACTCCTGTAGGAAGAGCAGAATCTGGACTTTGTTTGCCTGGATAAGTCTTAAAGCCAAGATATTCCTTGATTTCTTGATACTCCATGGTGAATTTTCTACCAGTAGCATCATCAACCAAGCATTCTTCTGCAGCACTATAACGGTATCCATAGTACGCATCGTGATAACTCTTGTCTTTAGGATCAATCAACCAGCCAGACTCATCATAGCGATACTCTGTTCCCTTTTGATAAAGCGCATTGTTCTGCCAGCACCATTCATATCCTTCTGGAACCTCAATTTGGCATTCAGGCATCTCAAATGGAATGTAATCGCGCGCCATAACAACATTATTTGGTGAACGATGAACTGCTTCTTCAACAGTCTTACCCTTAACAGGGTCTGAACCAGGAATAGCCCAAGCTGTGTCTTCAACTGTATATTCATGGTCAAGTTCTGTGCACTTGTAAACCTTGCAAAGCAAGCCACGGTTTGCCCAAGAACCACCCATTGGATCGCAGTGTTCGTCGTCAACAGAAGTAAGTACGTTAACGTTAGATTCCAAACAACCAAATGGATTATCAAGGTCTGCAGAGCCATCGCGCTCTGGGAACCACCAACCACGTGGACAGAAAATAACACGCGGATCTACAACTGGCTCAACGTCTGCGCGCATCTTAATGCGGCCACGTCTTGTTTCAATCCAGCACCAGTCCCCCTGCTTGATTTCATATTGTTCTGCAAGTTTTGGATTGATGCTGAAATATGGCTCAGGGTAGATATAGCGAGTATATGGCATGTTGAAGTGTTCTGAGTGATGGAATGGCATGAAGCCGCCACCTGTAGTCAAAACAATAGGATATTCCGCTGCTACCTCTGGGTCATCTTCTGGGTTTTCAGAACAACCAATGTATGTTGGCATTCCAGGATAACCAAGTTGGCGAAGAATAGAAGAATTGAGTTCAACTTTACCTGATGGAGTCCAGAAACCACCATTATTGATAAATTTGCTTTGATGCAATGGTGGATAATACATACGAATTTGTTCAACGAAGTCGTTGTAGTTTGTAACAGGCAAACCAATTGACTCCATGATTGCCCAGTATGCTTCTTCTTCTGTTTCCCAAGGCCAGTTTGCAGGATCTTGCCCACAAGCAAGACCAAGTTTGCGCCAGAATGTCATATCTGTATGACGGTCGTACTTAGGTTGGATAGCACGACGGCCACCCATGAGTGAATCCGCTGCGCCATAGTGAGTAACAATAACAGGACGCTCTAAAGCACCTGCAGCTGGGAATACGTAGTCTGCGAAAAGTGCTGTTGGAGTAATCCAATAATCAACAACTACTAAGAATTCAACCTTCTTGATTGCCTCTAACGTCATCTTAGAGTCGCCGTAAGACATCATTGGATTGGTTGCGCAGTTAATCAAAGCGCGAACTTGATAAGGCTCACCTGTTAGAATTGCTTTAAATACGCTTGGACCGTGTGCTTCGCAGAACCATTCTGAAGGAAGAGTCTTGCCCCATGTACGCTTTGCATTCTTTGTAATCAAAGAATATCCAGGCCATGAAGTAAGTTTAAATTTATTAGAACCAATTTGCTTTGCTTTCTGTTCTTCAGGAAGCAATTCGTTTAGTTCTAGTTCTTCGTCTGTTAAGTAGTTTAGAGCAGGACCAGGCATACCGTCGCCGCCAGGAACTTCCAAGTTACCGCAAACAGCACGAATGATTGCCAAAGTATGAGATGCGGTTGTAGAAGAACGGCCAAGTTGGTCCCAAGTGCAGCCCCATTGAATACAACCAGGGGTGTTATTTGCATACATACGAGCAGCGGTCTTGATTTGGTCAACTGTTAACCAAGTTAAAGGAGCAGCCCATTTTGCGTTGTACGGACGCATATGCTCTTTCAATTCATCAAAGCCATCGCACCATGTTGCAACAAAATTTGCATCATACAAACGCTCAAATATAATGGTATTCAAAATAGCAAGAGCTAATGCAACGTCAGAACCTGGACGCAAAGGCAACCAAAGGTCTGCCTTAGCTGCGGTTTCAGAATAACGTGGGTCAACAACGATTGTCTTCATGCCAGCTTGAATAAGATCCCAATAGCCGTGCATTGAAGGCAAACTTGAAGCACCTGGGTTCATACCCCAAAGAATAAGGCTTTTTGCGCCGCCCAAGTCTGTTTCAAATGGAGACCAACCAGCAACACATGTTTCAGCCATAAATGTTGGAATCCAGCAAAGTAAAGCATTGTGGAAACCATTTGGAGTACCAAACTGATTCAAGAAACGGCGGCGAGCCCAGTCGTCTGTACGAGTAGTACCACCAGAAGATGCTACAGCCTCTGCGCCGCTTTCGGCCTTGATTTGATTCAGGCGGTCAGCTACTTCTTGAATAGCTGTGTCGTAATCAATTTGTTCCCATTTGCCTTCGCCTTTTTCACCAACGCGTTTCAATACATGATTGACGCGAGCAGGGTGATTTACATGCAGAAGAGCACTTGTACCGCGGCAGCACAAACCGCCTTGGTTGGAGTAATTAGGATCGCCTTCAATCTTAATTACGTCGCCGTCCTTGACATATGCAAGAACGCCGCAGTTAGCGTGGCAGAAATAGCAAAGAGATTTTACTACCTCAACACCGGGAGCATGAATGTCTACTTCGGTGTCCACGACAGGTTTTTTAAATATCCTTTGAAGGATATTTTCCTTATTGGCGTCAGCCTGTCCCATCTTCCTTCCCTCTTTTTCTCGTCAATAAAAACTTTACACACTCTGTATCCTTAGTCATTCGCGCTTGCCCTCTCCCAAAAGGCGCGAACAACTATTAGACATAGTCTAGTAACAGATACTAACTCCGCGGATTATACCTAAAATCAACAAAAGGTGAAGTGCAGATGCCCATTAAATGGGCAAAATAGTGCATGAACTTAGCGGAGCGGTATAATGCGGATCAATTGATAAAAGGAGAATTGTTCATGGCAAAACACAGCTTCACTTTTATGGGAACAGGCGCTGGTTGTGGAGTTCCTGCGTTTTTTTGCGATTGCGCAGCATGTCAAGAAGCGCGCGAAAACCCAGATGCTCGCCGCGGTGATTGCGGTGTTATGGTTCGCGGAGAAAAAACCATGCTGATTGACACTCCACCAGATATTCGCCAATATCTTATTCGGGAAGATGTTCGCGCAGTTGATGAGCTTATTTTCACGCATTGTCATTCAGACCACGTAAGTGGTTTGTGCGAACTGGAATACATGGTGCAACTTCGCACGAAATGCGCACTTCCTACTTATGCTAGCCAAACAACTTTTGATGAAGTAAACAAAGAATTTCATTACATGTCATATTGCCTTGATGAACATGCACTTGCTCCTTTTGAAACCCACGAATTTGACGGTGTGCGATACACTGCCTTGCCCGTCACACACGCGCCAGGAACATACGGGTATTTAATAGAGACAGAAAGCACACGCCTCTTCTACGCATCTGACACAGGACGCTTGCCTGAAGAAACGCGTGAGTTTATCCGCGGTGTAGATGTCTTAGCAATGGACGCAACTTTTTGGGATAAATGTTGGAACCCAGACGCACACCACAGCGTACAAGAGTGCATAGCGGAAGGCTTTGAGCTAGAAGCGAAAAAGATTTATCTCACACACATGGCGCTTCATTACGACCGCCCAA
>CAZRFO010000045.1:0-8404 GCA_964599515.1 uncultured Eggerthellaceae bacterium
ATGACCGAGCTCGTGCGGCTATAGACCCACGTCAGCGAGCGGCAATCAACATGAGTATTTCCGTTGCGCTTTTTGTTCCCAAGGCGCAAACGCCGTTTCAATGGGATGGGCAAATTTCACCAGAAGAAGCGCAACGCCGCGTGAATTTGCTAAGGCATTCCACTAAATACAGGCAAATTAGAGTTACATGGCACGACCCTAAAACTAGCTTTGTAGAGGCAGTAATGAGCAGGGGTGGACGCGAATGCGCCGCTTGGGTAGAAGAAGCTTGGAAGCGCGGTGCGCGTTTTGATGCATGGACAGAGCTTTTTAATGAGCAAGCATGGCGCAGTGCATCTGATGAGGTAGGGATAGATACATCGTTTATTGCACAACGCACATTTGAACCAGGATATGTTTTGCCTTGGAGCCATATTTCAACAGGCGTTTCTCAAAAGTTTTTGGAGCTAGAAAGAAAACGAGCTCAAGCTGGCATTACTACACCAGACTGCACATTTGACAAATGCTCTGGCTGTGGCGCGTGCATGGAACTTGGCGTTGAAAACAACATTGCACAGGCGCGTGTGATAGGGGGCAACCGTGACTGATCCTAGGTATTTTCGCCTGCGTTGCACTTTTACAAAACTTGGACGTCTTGCAATGCT
The DNA here is from genome assembly GCA_964599515.1 of uncultured Eggerthellaceae bacterium. Classification (GTDB taxonomy): domain Bacteria; phylum Actinomycetota; class Coriobacteriia; order Coriobacteriales; family Eggerthellaceae; genus CAKUOV01. Next base: position 645 of record CAZRFO010000045.1, read on the forward strand.
TTCGCACCTAGAGGTAGCACATACCTTAGAGCGAACAGTGCGCAGAAGCGGCTTGTCTTTTGCTGTAAGCGAAGGCTTTTCTCCGCATATGCGAATTGCATTTGGTAGTGCGCTACCAGTTGGTATTGGCGGCAACTGCGAAATCTTTGACCTTTTGCTTAAAGAGTATGTTTCTCCAGCACGTGCGCTTGCTGCCCTGCAAGAAAAAAGCGTGCCAGACATGATGGTTACTTCTGCAAAGTATATTGACCACGCAGCAAAAGCGGCATCTGTTGTGTATCCAATTTCTACATATGAGGCAAAACTTAGTTCATGCGCGGCAACATTTTCTGTACCAAATGAACTTAAGGTTGTTCGCAAAGAAAAAGAAAAAGTACTTGTTGTGAAAGATTTCTTGGTTGAAGAGCCAGTTTTAAATGAAGATATTTTCACTTTTGTTCTAGAAGCTAAAAAAGAAGGCTCTATGCGTCCAGATTTGTTTGCACGTGCTTGCTTTGACGGACAAGATGTTTGTGTTCAAAGTATTACTCGCGTTGCTCAACAAGAAAAGCTGTAGTATTTTTGCACAGGTTTTTAGGAAGGCGAAGCAGTTATGACTCAAGGTCTAAAAGTTAATGCTTTAAGTGTTGGTGCAGCTCGCGGGTGCGGCTCAAAAAGCCCGCATGTAGGGCAAACTATGACTGGAGCTGCGGCTATAGTTGCATCCTTAGAGGCAGAAGGTGTGGAATACATCTTTGGTTACCCAGGCGGGCAAGCCATTGCCTTATACGATGCGCTTTATGACTCTGACCAGCTAAAACACATTCTTGCAAGGCATGAACAAGCTGCTGTACATGAGGCAGATGGGTATGCTAGGGCAACTGGAAATGTTGGTGTTGTGTGCGTAACAAGCGGCCCAGGTGCTACAAATACTGTTACGGGAATTGCAAATGCGTATTTGGACAGTGTTCCTTTGGTTGTGATTACGTGTCAAGTTCCGCGCAGGGTTATAGGAACAGACGCATTCCAAGAATCAGACATAATGGGCATCACGATGCCAATAGTAAAGCACAGTTTTCTTGTTCAAAGCGCAAGTGATTTGCCACGCATTATTCGTGAGGCTTTTCACATTGCAATTACTGGGCGCCCAGGTCCAGTTGTAATTGATGTTCCAAGCGATGTTGCAACAGAAGAACTTGTATTTAAATATCCAGACAACGTAAATATTCCTTCTTACAAGCCAACATACAACGGAAACGCAAAACAGGTAAAAGCCGCTGCTAAATTGCTACGTGCCGCAAAACGCCCTGTAATTATTGCAGGCGGTGGAGTCATAAGCTCTGGTGCAGCAGAAGAGCTTGCCCAACTTGCAAATGCGCTTCAAATTCCTGTTGCATGCACGCTTATGGGTAAAGGCGCGTTTCCAAACAACCACGAACTTTCTCTTGGCGCAATAGGTATGCACGGAAGCCACACAAGCAATAAGGCTTTAATGGATGCAGACCTTATTTTGGCTGTTGGAATGCGCTTTTCTGACCGCGTAACGGGAGACATCAAAGCATTTGCGCCTGGTGCAAAAATTATCCACATAGACATAGACCCAGCAGAAATTGGAAAAGTAAAAGAAGTCAACGTTCCAATTGTTGGCGATGCTCGCGTGGTTCTTGCAAGCATAAATGAAGAACTTTCAGAAGGCGTTACTGTAAAAACGAACGCTTGGCGCAAGGCTATTGCGGAAAACCGTCAGGCAGAAAAGGCTGAAGAAGCTGAAGAAGCTAAAGAAGCTGCAAGCGAAGGCACGCAAATGTCTTCTAAGGCAGCAAGCGAAAACGCAAGTTCAATAGACCCGCGTTTTGCGTTAGCTAAGTTATCTGAACTCTTAGACCAACAAGAAAGCATTGTAGTTACAGAAGTTGGACAACACCAAATGTGGGCTGCTCAAACAATAGATAGAAGCGTAAGCCGCAGTTTTCTTTCAAGTGGTGGCTTAGGTGCTATGGGCTTTGGTTTTCCTGCTGCAATTGGTGCGCGCCTTGGGTGCCCAAGCAAGCAAGTTGTATGTATAGCTGGCGACGGTTCGCTTCAAATGAATATCCAAGAGATGGCAACCGCAATTGAAGTTGGGGCTCCAGTTAAAGTTGTTCTTATTGACAACAGCTGCCTGGGAATGGTCCATCAATGGCAAAAATTCTTCTACGATGGACGCTATTCACAAACAACGCTGCAGGCTAACCCAGATTTCACAGCGTTAGCTAAAGCGTATGGTTGGGAAGCGCAACGTGTAGAAAAACAAGAAAATCTTGCCGGCGCTTATGCAGAAATGCTTAAATCTGATAAGCCTTATCTTTTAGACGTTGTTATTTCTCCAGATTGTGACGTTACTCCAATGGTGCGCCCAGGGCATGCACTTAGTGACACGGTTGACGCGACTTGTGTGAAAGGTGGCGCACATGAGTAATCAAAATGCGAATATCCAAGACAAAAAAGTTGTAACTTTGCTTGTAGATAACAAGCCTGGCGTTTTGCAACGTGTAGTTGGTCTTATTTCACGACGTGGTTTTAACATTGAGTCGCTTTCTGTTGGTCCAACAGAAAACCCTGCGCTTTCGCATATCACAATAGTTGCTATTGCAGATGAACTTGCATATGAGCAAATTGTAAAACAGCTTCACAAGTTAGTACCTGTGCACAAAATTACAGACTTAACAGGTGGTGGAGCAATTGTGCGCGAACTTGCGCTTTACAAAATTGTTGCTCCTGCAGAAAAGCGAAACGAAATCATAGAGATAGCCAATATTTTCCGTGCTAAGATTGTTGATGTTGGTGCAAACTCTCTTACGATTGAAGTAACAGGGGATGAAGATAAACTCCAAGGTTTAGAAGATCTTCTTCGCAATTACGGCATAAAAGAAATCGTTCGAACTGGTAAAATTGCGCAGGTCAGAAACGATAAAAGCTAGTTTGTATGGGCAGTTGCTGCGCGCGTTTGCGGCGCGCGGCAAGAACTAGTGCGCTATAGCTGTTACGCGTTATGAATGTCGCAAAAGCTAGTGCGTGTGGTAATGAATACCATCGTGTGTATGCATGCCCGAATGCGCGTGTTCGTGCTCTTCGCCTTCTCCCATTGCAGTAACAACAAGCTTGCCATGTGTTACACCCTTCATGCCCAAAAGCGCATCTGCAATGCCTCTGATTGTGCTACTAACGCCGCGCATCAAAATAACCTCCAGGCACATTTCGTGGTCAAGATGAACATGAACAGTAGAAACAATTTCTTCTACATGCGCATGTTGAATTTCGTCAAGTTTTTCGTGCAGGTCATTATGATGGTGGTTGTAAACCATTGTGAGCGTTCCAAAAATAGTGGAGCTTGGGTCTTCAACTTCTTCTTCTATGAGCGCGTTGCGAACAAGGTCGCGAATTGCTTCTGAGCGATTATTTGCCAAACCGCGCCTTGAAGAATAATCGTCTAATGAACGCAATAAATCTTGCGGCATTGCTACCGTGAATCGTACCAATTCGCTCATATGTAAGCTCCTAACTACAACATTGTTGAAGGTCTTGGCTGTTTTGCCATATATTTTTGTCGAATGCCGTTAGTATTTTAGCGAACATTCCTAAACTTGTGCTGTATTACAATGCTCCTATTGTATCAAACGCTTTTGCATGGCAAATGCGTGCGCGTAATAGCTCGTGCATGACAAATGCGTGCGTGTAAGTGTGGTGGCGCCATGTGAGACAAGCATGCAGCGCAAACTGCTCGCGCATGTACTGGCGCGAAGTGCACACAGCACAAATGCGTTTGATTTAAGTTTACTTTCTTGTGTAAAAAGAGATGGGAGAAAACATGGCAAGGGTTTATAACTTTGCAGCCGGTCCTGCAACACTACCAGTTGAAGTGTTACAAGAAGCCGCAGATGAAATGCTTGACTACAAGGGAACTGGAATGTCGGTAATGGAGATGAGCCACCGCTCAAAAGCGTTTAAGGGCATCATCGAAGAAGCCGAATCTGACTTACGAGACCTTTTGTCAATTCCTGAAGAATATACAGTTTTGTTTATGCAGGGTGGTGCTTCCACTCAATTTGCAGCAATTCCAATGAACCTTCTTAATGGTGGCGTTGCAGATTACATGGTTACTGGCTCTTGGTCTAAGAAGGCTTTCAAAGAAGCAAAGATGTATGGCACGCCTAATTGCATTGCAACAAGCGAAGACGAAAACTTCTCTTACATTCCAGATGTAACTCAAATCAAGGGTACGCCAGATGCAAAGTATCTCTACATCTGCCAGAACGAAACCATCACCGGTACTTATTTCCATGAACTTCCAAAGACAGATGCTGTTTTAGTAGCAGATATGTCATCTTGTTTCCTATCTCAACCAATAAATGTTAAAGACTACGGCGTAATTTATGCCGGCGCTCAGAAAAACGTTGGCCCAGCTGGCGTTGTGATTGCAATCATTCGCAAAGACCTTATTACAGAAGATGTTGTAGAAAATACTCCAACTATGCTGCGCTGGACAACTCATGAGGCAAACGGCTCAATGTATAACACGCCTCCTTGCTACAGCATTTACATTTGTGGCAAGGTCTTTAAGTGGATTAAGGCCCAAGGTGGTCTTGAGGGAATGGGGAAGCGCAACACTGAAAAGGCTGCACTTTTGTATGACTTCCTTGATAACTCTAAGATGTTCAACTCTACAGTGCGCGCTTGCGACCGTTCTATCATGAATGTTCCTTTTGTTACAGGAGATGCAGACTTGGATGCTAAATTTATTGCGGAAGCAACAGAAGCTGGACTTAAGGAACTCAAAGGACACCGCAGTGTTGGTGGCATGCGTGCAAGCATTTATAACGCTATGACACCAGAGGGTGTTCGCAAGCTTGTTGAGTTCATGACCGAATTTGAAGCAAAGAATGCGTAAACGCTGTTTTTGCGAGCGGCCGAACATGAGTCAAGTGAAACGCATCAAGTAAATTAGTTATTGTGGGCAACGCATATAATATGTGTGTTGCCCACATCTGTTGAAAGAGAGAAAAAGATGGCATTTAAGGTTTTAGTTGTTGACTACGTTGCCTCTTGTGGCATTGAATATCTTCGCGAAAAAGGTTGTGAAGTTGATGTTTTAGCAGATGGGGAAGCAAAAAATCTCATCAATTTAATAGAGCCTTATGATGCTATATTGGTGCGCTCTCGTACGCAAATCACTCGCGAGATTATAGAGGCTGCACCAAACTTAAAAATTATCGGGCGTGCTGGCGTAAGTATTGAAAATATAGATATTCCAGCTGCCACAGAACACGGAATCATTGTTTGCAATGCGCCGCAGTCAAACATTATTTCTGCGGCAGAAATGACCATGGCGCTAATGCTTGCATGCGCAAGAAATATAACGATTGCAAACGAGGAATTTCACAAGCACATGTGGAGTTCATTGAAGCTTAGCGGCATAGAACTTTACGGCAAAACTCTTGCCATTTTTGGTCTTGGCCGCGTAGGTGGACTAGTTGCAGGCTACGCTAAATCTTTTGGAATGGAGCTATTAGCATATGACCCATATTGTTCTGCAGAACGTGCTTCGCAACTTGGCGTTACGCTGTGTTCTAGCTTAGAAGAAATTCTTCCAAAGGCAGATTTCATTAGCATTCATTTGCCTAAGACAGAAGAAACGTATCATATGCTTGGAGCAAATGAATTTGCCCAGATGAAAACAGGTGTTGTTTTCTTAAATGTTGGATATGGCGGAGTATGTAGTCAAGATGTTTTGGCAAACTTTATTGCTGCTGGCAAAATTGGCGCAGCAGGTATAGATATTTTTGAGCAAGAACCTTGTACAGATTCTCCGTTGCTTGAATTCCCAAATGTAATTTTGACTCCACACATTGGCGCAATTACAAACGACGCCCAGCAAAAAGCATCTATGCAAATTGCAGAAGCGGTTTTATTTGGACTTAATGGCTCTGTAGTTCCAACGGCTGTTAATAAATCATTCTTGCCCCAAGATGTAGTAGACATTATGAGCCCTTATATTCCAGCATGCGAAACTATTGGCTCTATGATTTCAAGCTTGCTTCCTAAAATGCCACACACATTCAACGTGACAACTTCTGGCAAACTTGCAAGCCACGACCCTGCTGTGCTTGTGGCTTCTGCTTTGCAAGGTCTTTTGTCTAGTCGCGATGCAGAATTTATTACTGCTGCAAATTATGAATCGGTTGCAAAACGTCGTGGTGTGCAAGTTTCATACAACTGTGGCGGCGTTTACACTGCGTTTTCTTCAGCTGTAACAATAACTGCAGACAATGTTCAAATTTCTTGCATGGTGCCGGAAGATTCGCAAGCAATGCGACTCATTAACTTCTTGGGCTACGACATAGATATAGTTCCTGGCGCTCATTCGCTAGTGCTTGAATACGAAGATGCCCCAGGCCGCATTGGCATTATTGGCACTATTTTAGGCGAAGCTGGAGTAAACATTTCAACCATGCAAATTGGTACAAAACCAGCTGAAAAAACAGCGCTAGTTTACCTAAACGTAGATTCGCGAGTTGACGAAGATGTTATTGCGCGTTTTGATGAAGCTATAGAAAACCTCAAGAATTCTTGGCAGATTAACTTGTAAGTTGCAAAGCTGTTTTATCTTGCATGTGCTAGAATGTGGCACCTTGAGTGAGCCAAACGATCGCGCACGAAAGTGTGAGGAAAGTCCGGGCTCCAAAGGGCAAGATGCCAGCTAACGGCTGGGCGGGGTGACCCGACGGATAGTGCCACAGAAAAGAAGACTCCCGCGCTTTTTCCATGTGTAAGAGTGCGAGAAAAGCTGAAACGGTGCGGTAAGAGCGCACCAGCGCTGCAGTAATGTAGCGGCTTGGTAAACCCCATCTGGAGCAAGCGCGAATAGGAATGCTATACGGTTGCCCTTCCGTGCATTCGGGTTGCGTGCGAAGAGACTAGCGGCAACGTTAGCCCAAGATAAATGATCGTTCTAGACAGAACCCGGCTTATAAGCTCGCTCAAGAGCTCTTGTGTTTAAGCAAACAAATGTGAGTGCTTTAACGCAAGAGCTCTTTGCTTTATAAAAGCAAAAATAATAAGCAAGGAGTATTTTGTGAAAAGCTGTGCGCTAATATGTGCTGCTACGCCAAATATGAAACACTTTGAAGAAGCATACAGGCAAGGTGCTTATGAGAGTGTTGTTGCAGTAGATGGTGGATATGCTTTTTTGCAAAAATGTGGGGTAGAACCCGATGTTGCGTTGGGTGACTTTGACTCTTTAGGGTTTGTTCCAGAAAACGCCCAAAGCCTAGTTTTTCCAGAAGACAAAGACGCAAGCGATCTTGGCCTTGCACTAGACTGGGCACTTGAACAAGGCTTCAAACAAGTTGAAATTTACGGAGCATTTGCTTGGCGCCTTGATCACACTATTGCCGCCATTCAAGAAATGGCTCGAGCGAAAGAGAAAAATCCTGTCACAACCATTTATGGTATTTCGGAAGTAAACAAGTTTTGTGTCATTTCATCAGGCGAAACAGTCGAATTTGATGCAAGCGAATTTGCTTCAGATGTGTTGTGTGACAAAAAAGATAAACGCAGTGTTTCCGTGCTTTCTTTATGCGACGAATCCACTGGAGTAACAATAAGCGGGCTTAAATATGAACTAGTAGATGCAACACTTTCAAATAGAGGCTCTCTTGGGCTATCAAACGAATTCATAGGACAAGATTTTTCTATTTCCGTAAAGAATGGAACTCTTTTAATAGTCCTACCACTTGCATAAA
>CAZRFO010000046.1:0-8403 GCA_964599515.1 uncultured Eggerthellaceae bacterium
CCTTGTATTTTTTTGCAATATCCATGCCGCATTCAAATTGCGGCTTAATAAGCGCTACTATTTTAGGATAGTCAATGTGTTCAATTACTGAAACCAATACAGCAGTAAGTGAAACAAAGGAAGCATCGCAAACAACGTAGTCAATGTTAGAAAAACATTCAAGCGGCGCGTTTCTAATGTCTGTTTTTTCATAAAGCGAAATGCGCGAATCCGCCTTCAACGTAGCATCCATGCAGTCTGTTCCAACGTCAACAGAATTTACATGCGCCGCACCGTGTTGTAATGCGCAATCCGTAAAACCGCCGGTGGAAGAGCCAATATCAAGAATGTTTTTACCACTAAAATCAAGCTTGAATTCTTCAATTGCTCGCTCTAACTTTAATCCGCCTCTGGAAACATAGCGCAAAAAAGATTTGTCTAAAAGTTCAATTTTATCTTTTGAACTAACTTGAAGGCTTGGCTTAGTTTGGACGTTTCCATTAACCAAAACACAAGCAGAATCTATAAGAGCTTTTGCTTTTGCGCGAGTGGGCGTAACGTTGGTTTCTGCCATAAAAACGTCAAGACGCATGAACGCACTCCGCAAAAGCCGCTTGCAATTATTTCAACCCAGCAAATGACAATATTGCATCTTTGCTGTTGGCTCCAACCATTGTCTTAACAGGCTTTCCACCATCAAATAACATCAACGTTGGAACAGCAGAAATACGGTAACTTGCAGCAATGTCTGGAGATTTATCCGTGTCAATTTTAACAACTTGAATATTTTGTGCATACTCCTGGCTAATTTCATCAAGAATAGGCGCAACCATCCTGCACGGGCCACACCAAATAGCAAAAAAATCTACCAGGTATTTCCCAGCGCCTTCAGCTAAAACTTCTTTCTGGAATTCAGAAGAACTCATAATCTTTGCCATGTGTAATCCTTTCCTTTACTTTACAAATCATAATCCAACAAAGTATTAATCTACCAACAAAAACAATTCTCGTGTAAATTTTTGGCGTTACAAGTAAGAAATAAGACATACATTTGCGGCGCGGCGTTTCGCACATTTAATTTAAAACGCAACACGTAGAAGCTTGAAATATTTAATAAACAGGAATAATGCGGTCAAAAGTGATTTTTGCTCAGAATAATCTTGTGAACGTAGAAATTGCTTCTTAGCTGTAAAATATACGTTTGAAATTATTCGAGACAAAACGTGTAAAAACAGCACTTGAAAGGTTTTCGCATGAATATTGTTTACAAAGATGGAACTGTTGCAGAATGCCCCGCAGATGAAGAGCTTGGTGTAATTCGTCACACAGCTGCTCACATTATGGCTCAAGCCGTTAAACGCCTTTATCCTGAAGCAGATTTTGGTTATGGCCCTGCAACTGAAAAGGGTTTTTACTACGATATAGACATGGGTGACACAAAACTCTCAATTGAAGACCTTCCTGCAATTGAAGAGGAAATGAAAAAAATCGTAAAGGAAAATCTTCCAATCAAACCATCTATTCTTCCACGCGAAGAGGCTATTGCTCTTATGCAAGAACGTGGCGAAAAATACAAGGTGGAACACATAGGAGACTTACCGGAAGATGCAGAAATTAGCTTTTACACACAAGGCGAATATGTTGATATGTGCACAGGCCCACATCTTCGTTACACAAAGGCTCTAAAAGCCTTCAAGTTGATGAGTATTTCCGGTGCGTACTGGAAAAACAATTCTGAGAATAAAATGCTTACTCGCATATACGGTACAGCGTTTGCCACCCAAGCAGAGCTTGATGAATACCTAAAGATGCTCGAAGAAGCAGAAAAACGCGACCACCGCAAAATTGGCAAAGACATGGAACTTTTCATGTTTAGAGATGAGGCTCCAGGATTCCCATTCTTTTTACCAAAAGGCATGGAAATTAAAAACCAGCTCATCAACTATTGGCGTGAAATCCATCGCGAAGCTGGATACGTAGAAGTTTCTACCCCACTCATCATGAACCGTCATCTTTGGGAAACAAGTGGCCACTGGGACCATTACAAAGACAACATGTATTCAACGGTAATTGATGAAGAACCATTCTGCATTAAGCCAATGAACTGCCCTGGTGGTGTAATGGTTTACCAAAATAAACCTCGCAGCTACAAAGAACTTCCAATGCGCGTTGGTGAACTTGGTGTTGTACACCGCCATGAAATGAAGGGTGCACTTCATGGTCTTTTCCGCGTACGTTGCTTTACACAAGATGATGCCCATATCTTTATGACGCCAGACCAAATTGCAAGCGAAATTGCAGGCGTTGTGCATTTGATTGACAAAGTTTACTCAAAGTTTGGCTTCAGCTATTTTGTTGAATTGTCAACACGCCCAGAAGATTCAATGGGTTCAGATGAAGACTGGGAAAAAGCAACTCAAGGCTTAATTGACGCGCTAAACATGCTAAAAATGGATTACATTGTAAACGAAGGCGACGGCGCTTTTTATGGTCCAAAGATTGACTTCCACCTGCGCGATAGTCTAGGACGCACATGGCAGTGTGGAACAATCCAACTAGACTTCCAGATGCCACTAAACTTTGATCTTGAATACATTGATAGCGATGGCTCTCGCAAACGCCCAATCATGATTCACCGCGTTTGCTTTGGTTCAATTGAACGTTTCATTGGTGTTTTGACTGAACATTTCGCTGGAAAGTTTCCAACATGGTGCGCACCTGTTCAAGTTAAAGTTCTTCCAGTTTCAGAAAAGAGCATGGACTATTCCAAAGAAATCTATCAAAAGCTATTTGACATGGGCGTACGCGTTGAAATTGATGATAGAAGCGAAACTATAGGATACAAAATTCGCGAAGCACGTCAAATTGATAGAGTTCCTTATATGCTAATCATTGGTGAAAAAGAAGTTGAATCCAACACCGTTTCTGTTCGTGATAGGAAAACAGATAAAACAACTACACTAAACTTTGAAGACTTTGCTGCTTCACTTACAGAAGAAATTAAAACTCGCGCCTAAAGAGCAATGCAATAACTTAAGTTCTTTATTTGCAATACAAGGCAAAAAGCAATTCTGAAATTTTGCTTTTCTCACCAAAAAATCCCGCAACCTTTATGGTTGCGGGATTTCTGTTTTAGGTTAATTTATAAGGAAAAAAATATGAATAGTGATTACTAATCAATTAAATCCATGTTTTCAACGACTGGATGCCTGCGACGAGTTGCAGAAGCTCCACGACCATTACCTGTTGGGTTTGTACAATAAGGGCAGACAGTCCATGAAGGATCAAGCGGTTTTCCGCAACGCGAGCAAGAATGTTTAAGCGTGGCGCGGCACTGTGGACAAACCAAATAGTCGTTTTCAACAGGGTAACCGCAATTGCCACACTCGCCATAATGATTTAAGGCTCGTTGCTTAAAAGCAATCTCTAGTTCTTGTTCGTCTTTGTCAATTTGATACAGCGGAGGACGAAGCAAACAATAAGCCACTACGCCAATAATTGGTATCAAAGAAACAATGCCCCAAACAAGCCATTTTGTCCCGCGAAGATATGCATCTCTAATAACCCAAATGATGCATAAAATGTAAATAAGCACACACATTATTACAATAATGATGCCTGCAGCACGAAGCTCTGGCGTAATAATCGTTGAAAGCAAGTCTGTCATTTTGTACTCTCCTAGTCCGTTTAAGCTATTATGATAGAGCGTTTAGCTGTTCGTCAATACGATTCATCTTATCTGTAAGTTCGGCATACAAATTCTTATCTTTTTCTATAATTTCTTGTGCTGCCTTAGCAAGATAACCTGGATTAGATAAGCGTTTGTCAAGCTTTTGAATATCACTATCTATCTTCTTCTTTTCATTTTGTAAGCGAACTCGTTCTTTATCAAAGTCAACTAATCCAGTCAAAACTGTATATATTTGCATGCCATTCGCTAAGCTCACAATAGATTCCTTAGGCTTTTCGACATTTTCGAGCAGAACAAATTCACCTATACAAGCTAAGGAATTTATAAGATTTGCTTGTTTTTCTATATACGCAAGCTTATCCCCCGCACCAACTACAACCTTCAGCGGTGTTTTTGGCGAAATATTATATCTTGAACGGGCACTACGCACTGCAGATACAACATCACACGCAAGAGCAATAGCAAGTTCAGATTCGTCATCTTCGTATTTTGATAGCTCGGAAGAATTTGGCCAATGTGCACAAATTAAATCTTCAGAGTCTTTCAAACTTGGAAGATCCTGATAAATTTCTTCAGTCACAAAAGGCATAATTGGATGCAGTAAGCGTATTGCCTGGTCAAGTACATAAACCAAATTGCGTTGACACGCCAGCCTGTCTTCATCGCCAACAGGTTTTTGCAAACGCGACTTAGAGAATTCAATATACCAGTCGCAAAATTCGTTCCAGAAAAACGAATATAGCTCGCGGGTTATTTCACCAAATTCAAAATTGTCATATGCAGCGTCAATTGATTTTACGAGCTTAGATAATCTAGTAAAAATCCACTTGTCAACATCACATGAAACAATTGGCTCGCCTGGTTCATAGCCTTCTAGGTTCATCATTACAAACCTAGCTGCATTTCTAATTTTATTGGCGAAGTTACGGCTGCTAACAAGCTTTTGTTCGTCAAATTTCAAATCTTGAGATCCAGTCACCTGCAAAAGCAAACCAAATCGCATACCATCCGAGCCGTAATCTTCTAGCAACTTTAACGGGTCTACACCGTTGCCACGAGATTTACTCATTGGTTTACCATCTGCACCCATAACAGTTGGGTGAATAATGACGTGTTCAAATGGAATTTGTTTAGTGAAATACATTGAAGACATTACCATGCGGGCAACCCAAAGCCCCATGATGTCTCTTGCTGTTGAAAGTACTTGCGTAGGGTAAGCTAGCTTAATTTCTGGAGAATCCATTCCATATTCAGACCATTGCATTGTTGCAAATGGCCAAAGTTGAGAAGAAAACCATGTATCCAAAACATCTTCATCTTGGCGAAGTTCATGTCCGCATTTAGGACATGTTTTAAGGTCTTCTTCGCTGGCGTCTTCCCAACCACACTCATCGCAGTAATACATTGGGATACGGTGCCCCCACCAAAGCTGTCGGGAAATACACCAGTCTTTCAAATTTTCTAGCCAGTCAAGATAAACTTGACTCCAACGTGCTGGATGAAATTGAATTTCCCCATCTTTCACAACGCGTGCAGCGTCTTCTTTTAGCTTATCTACAGCCACAAACCACTGCTCGGATTCCCATGGTTCTAGTTTTGTGTGGCATCTGTAGCACGTCATAACAGAGTGATCATGATCTTCAATGTGGTCAAGAAGGCCAAGCTTGTCAAATGCATCAACAATAGCTACGCGAGCCTCGTCTCTGTCCATTCCGCTAAATTCGCCATAGCCTTCTACAACATGTGCAGTTTCATCAAAAACATTGATTCGTGGAAGGCCAGCACTTTGCCCCATTGCCCAGTCATTTGGGTCATGTGACGGTGTAACCTTTACACACCCGGTACCAAATGAAGCATCTACATGCCAATCTGCAAAAATAGGAATTTCTCTGTTCACAAGAGGAAGCATTATTTTTTTGCCAACAAGAGAAGCAAAGCGTTCATCTTTTGGATTAACAGCAACTCCAGTGTCTCCAAGCATTGTTTCTGGACGAGTTGTTGCTACAACAATATATTCAACGCCGTCAACAGGTTCAACCAACGGATAGCGTAAATACCAAAGCTTTCCAGCTTCATCAACGTATTCAGCTTCGTCATCTGCAATTGCGGTAGTACAGCTTGGGCACCAATTAACAATACGTTTACCTCTATAAATTAGGCCGTCATGATACCAATCAACAAATACTTTACGTACAGCCTTAGCGTAGCTTTCGTCTAGTGTAAAGTGCTCATCGGAATAGTCGCAAGAACAACCCATTCCTTTAATTTGGTTAACGATTGTTGTGCCATATTCGTTACGCCAGTCATAACAAGCTTCTATAAATTTTTCTCGCCCTATTTCAAGACGCGAAATACCTTCTTCTGCAAGTTTTTTATCAACCTTTGTTTGGGTTGCTATACCCGCATGGTCGGTTCCAATGATCCATCTTGCCTGGTAGCCCATCATGCGTGCTCTACGCGTACACGTATCTTGAATAGTGTCATTAAGAGCATGACCCATATGCAAAACACCTGTTACATTTGGCGGCGGAATAACAATAGTGTAGGTTTTGCTTGCATTTTCTCCCCACCCTTTTGAGCGCTTGAAATAACCTTTGTCATTCCAATCTTTAAAAATCGGGGCTTCATGAGCAGCAAAGTCATAATCTATTTTTTTATGTGAACCATCAGGCATAGCTAATACCTCTATCAAATTTTCTAATCTTTTTTGCCTTTACGAGATGAATTAGTCTTCTTTACGCTAACAATTTCTGGTTTTGTTTCTCCAGTTACATCTGTGTCATGAATAATAACTTTAGATTTATAGTCGTGTTCTGGAAGGTCATACATTACATCTTGCAATATACGTTCGCAAATTGAACGCAATCCGCGAGCGCCAGTTGAACGCTCCACGGCTTCCTTTGCTATCGCGCGAAGTGCAGCTTCTTCGAATTCTAGTTCGCAATCTTCAAAAGCGAAAAGTTTCTTATATTGCTTAACGAGCGCATTTTTTGGCTCAACAAGAATACGAACAAGGTCATCTTCGCTAAGTTCTTTAAGTGCGGTAACAACAGGAATACGACCAACGAATTCTGGAATCATACCAAATTTATGCAAATCTTCCGGAAGCACCTGAGCAAGTAATTCAGCTTCTGCAAGCTTTTTATTTTCTGGTAGCTCAGCGTTAAATCCTAGTGATTTTTTACCAACGCGGGCAGATACAATATCGGAAAGTCCAACAAATGCACCACCAAGAATAAACAAGATGTTGCTAGTATTGATATGAATCATTTCTTGCTGAGGGTGCTTTCTTCCACCTTGTGGTGGAACACTTGCATCTGTTCCTTCAACAATCTTTAATAACGCCTGTTGGACGCCTTCGCCAGATACGTCACGCGTTATAGATAGGTTTTCAGCTTTACGGGCTATTTTATCTATCTCGTCAATGTAAATGATGCCAATTTCTGCACTAGGAACATCAAAATCCGCGGCAGTGATAAGCTTAAGCAGGATGTTTTCAACGTCTTCGCCTACATAACCAGCTTCTGTTAATGTAGTTGCATCCGCTATAGCAAATGGAACCTTCAACGTACGTGCAAGCGTTTCTGCAAGAAGCGTTTTACCAGAGCCAGTTGGACCTAATAACAAAATGTTGCTTTTTGCAAGCTCTACATCATCTTCTTCAGCATCAAGCTCTAGCCCTATGCGTTTGTAGTGGTTGTATACAGCAACCGAGAGCGCCTTTTTAGCTTGATCTTGGCCAACAACATGCTCTGAAAGCCTGTCATAAAGCTCATGTGGCGTTGGAAGGTTTTCTAGCGATGCCTCTTCTGCGGCACAAGTATCTTCCGCATCAAATTCGTCAAAGTTGCCATTCAAAAACGATTCGATTTCATCGTAGTTGTATTCGCAATCTCTAGGATGAGACCTACTAAGAGCGTTTGCGCATTCAACAATACATTCATCACACAAATAAATTCCATTTGGACCAGAAATCATCGCATTTGTAAGAGAAGATGGCTTACCGCAAAACGAGCATGTAACTAAGTCATTGCCTTTATTTGATGGCATATTTATTCGCTTTTCTCTTCGCTTACCAAACCATGTGTTGTTGTAATTTTGTCAACAAGGCCATATTCAAGAGCTTCTTCTGCCGTCATGTAGTTATCACGCTCTGTATCAAGCTGAATTTTGTCAATGTCCTGACCAGTATTTTCAGACAAAATTTTATTGAGGCGTTTTCTTGTTTTAAGCATGAAATCTGCAACAATTGCAATTTCTGTTTGTTGGCCTTGTGCCCCGCCCAATGGCTGATGAATCAAAACCATCGAATTAGGCAAACAATAACGTTTACCTTTTGCACCACTTGAAAGCAAAACTGCAGCCATAGATGCGCATTCACCAACACATACAGTAGACACGTCACACTTGATGAAGTTCATTGTGTCAAGTATGGCAAAGCCAGCTGTTACAGAACCTCCTGGAGAATTGATGTAAAGCGAAATGTCTTTTTCTGGGTCAACGCTTTCCAAGTGCAAAAGTTGAGCTACAACAGAATTTGCAACATTATCATCAATCTGCTCGCCCAAGAATACAATTCTGTCATTAAGCAAACGAGAATAAATGTCATAGCTGCGCTCTCCACGTGGAGATTGTTCAATAACGTATGGAATCAATGCCATATAAATCACTTCCTACAATTATTCTTGAAAAGGAACTTCTGTTACATGAGCGCCTTCAATGATTGCATCGAG
>CAZRFO010000047.1:0-1588 GCA_964599515.1 uncultured Eggerthellaceae bacterium
CGCAAGGGGCTACTATGGCATGAAGTCGCGTTCATACAAGAACGCAAAGCAGCAGGTCATGAAGTCAATGCAGTATCAGTACCGTGACCGCCGCACCAAGAAGCGCAACTTCCGTCGCTTGTGGATTACCCGCATTAACGCAGCGGCTCGCTTGAATGGCTTGTCTTATTCCCGCTTTATGGACGGTCTTAAAAAGGCAGGGGTAGAGCTTGACCGCAAAGTTTTAGCAGACATTGCCGTAACAGACCCAACGGCTTTTGCTGCACTCGTTGGAGTAGCAAAAAAGGCACTGTAGTTTAATATAACTGCTAGATGGGCTTGGCAATTTGCTGAGCCCATTTTTTATAGAAAGAAGAAACTCATGGCAAAAGAAGATATCAAGAAAGTTGTTCTTGCGTATTCCGGTGGTCTTGACACTTCCATCATCATTCCTTGGCTGAAGGAAAACTACAACAACCCAGAAATCATTGCTGTATCTGGCAATGTTGGTCAGGCGGACGAACTTGAAGGCCTTGAAGAAAAGGCACTAAAAACTGGCGCTTCTAAGCTCATTGTTGCAGATTTAGTAGACGAAATGTGCGAAGAAGTTATAGTTCCTGCCTTGAAAATGGGTGCAAAGTACGAAACTTATTTGCTTGGAACTGCGTTTGCTCGTCCTATAATTGGCAAGCGTCTTGCAGAAATTGCTCTTGAAGAAGGTGCCGATGCCGTAGTTCATGGCGCAACAGGCAAGGGCAACGACCAAGTACGTTTTGAGCTTGCTATCAAGCGTTTTGCGCCAGATTTGAAGATCATTGCCCCGTGGCGTGAATGGGATATTAAATCGCGCGATGAAGAAATTGACTACGCAGAAGCGCACAATGTTCCGCTAAAGATTTCCCGCGAAACAAGCTATTCCAAAGACAAAAACTTGTGGCATCTTTCTCATGAAGGCTTAGATTTGGAAGACCCTTCAAATGAACCAAATCTAGACAAGCCAGGATTTTTGGAAATGAGCGTTTCTCCTTACGCTGCTCCAGATGAACCAACATATGTCACAATTGACTTTGAAGCTGGTACACCTGTTGCAGTTGACGGGCAACGCATGAAGGTTTCCAAGATTATTGAAAAGCTAAATGAACTTGGCGGTGCAAATGGAATTGGAATCATTGACATCGTGGAAAACCGTCTTATTGGTATGAAAGACCGCGGCGTGTACGAAACACCAGGTGGCACAATTTTGTACTTCGCACACGAACACCTTGAAATGCTAACTGTAGACAAAGAAGTTTTGCATGAAAAGCAAAAACTTGCGGTTGATTTTGCAGACCTTATCTACAACGGAAAATGGTACAGCCCACTGCGTGAGGCGCTTTCTGCCTTCGCAGACGAAGCAAACAAGTATGTTACTGGCAGCGTGAAACTAAAGCTTTACAAGGGTAACATCATTCCAGCTGGCATGACTTCACCTTATTCGCTTTACTCAGAAGACCTTGTAACTTTTGGCGAATCTGACTACGACCAAAACCAGGCAGAAGGCTTCATTAACTTGTGGGGCTTGCCAACAGTTGTTCAAGCGTATCGCGAACAAGGCAGATTGTAATAGCCG
>CAZRFO010000047.1:1688-8381 GCA_964599515.1 uncultured Eggerthellaceae bacterium
GGGCTTGCCAACAGTTGTTCAAGCGTATCGCGAACAAGGCAGATTGTAATAGCCGGCGATTAGCGCATTTTATGGGTGCGCGTTTGCACTAAACAACGCAACAACTTTCAAAACAAAACCCTGCTGCATTGTGCGCCGCAGGGTTTTTGTTTTAGATTTATTTAAGAAACTTAGAATAGAATTTTGGGCTATGATTTTTAATATTCGTCGTCGTCCCATTCGCATACTTCATTTGCGCCGCTTAGTTCTTTTGTAAGATAGCTTTTTACAGCATCTTGCGCATTGCCATTAACGCCAGCAACTACTTCAATATTGCGATTGCAATATTGTTTTGCGTTATCAATTTGAATAGCGTCACAAATTAGTGCAACAACATCGTTGTCAACAAAGAATTCTGCAAGTGCCTCTGAACTAATTCCAGTATTAGGAATGTTTTGGCAGTTGGTGATTACGCCTTTTGTAATTGTGTAGAAAGTAAACGATTCACACAAATCATAACGAGCAGCTATTTCAAAACCTCTGCACGCGACAGCAATTTTCATACGAGCTCCCCCAAGCTTCATCAACGTCTATATGTAACTTTACAGCAATAAGGTTTGTATTGGTGCTTGTTTCGCCAAGCGGGTGGGGTGAACCTTATAAAAGGCATGAAAGTTGCCGCAATTTTGGCGGCTTTGTACGCACGTTTTGCTAAGAGAACTTGTGTGTGTCAGCGGCTTTTTATCTGTTATGTTATCTGTTGTGCGCAGGCTTTCCGCCAAGAGCGAACATGCGTGACCGTTCCTGTTTTTTACCTATTATGCGCAGGCTTTCCGCCCCAATAAAACCGCACGAAATGCTTCTTGCGAGTGTCTGGGTCAATTGGAATTTCGCCATTTACAAGCTGCATTGTTTTGCGGGCAATCTGAAGTGCCGCATCTGGCTTTCTAATAAGCGCCGCATTGGCCAAAAGCGAATGCAGAATGTTTGGATTGTCCGAAAAATGTCTTAGCTGTTCCAGAAGTTCCCTGTATGTTGTTGCATGAACTGCCGCCCCTAAAGCAGTAAGCATGCGCACGTTAATTTTTTCTTGCCCATACGCCCTGCCTTGTAAAATCATTGGAACTTGCGCGCAAAGGCATTCCGTTACCGTGAGCCCGCCCGATTTACACACAACAACATCACTTGCCGCCATAAGTGCCGCCATGTTGTCTACGTAATCAAGCACGGTCACATTTGAAAGCTGCATCTCTTCGCATTCTCTTCGCAAATGTCGTGCGTATTCCGCGTCTGCACCAGCAACAAAAACCATGTGCAAGTTTTTAAATGTGTGCAGGTAGGGAAGAATGTCATCAAGCGCTTTTCTGAAGTGCATGTAAGGCGTTGGTAAGTACGCGCCTGCAAGCGCTAGCACTATCTTTTTATTATGCGGAAGGTCAAAATTTGTTCTTGTTTCTTCTTTGTCGTAGTGCTTCATGAAATCCGGCTTAGTTGGAAGCCCGGTAATGCAAATGCGCTCTTCAGAAACTTTTCTAGGGCGCAAAGTTTCTGCCATAGATTCTGTTGCAACACAAAACAAGTCTGCGCATTTGTGGGGCCAAAAGCCTTCTGTTTCGTAGTCTGTTGGAACACAAATAATGGGAAAGTCCTGCTTGGTAATCATGCGCGCGCCAACAGAAATATTAGCTGCCGTGATGTGCGTTGCCACAATTGCAATTGGCTTTACCTTTTCAACATGGGCGGTAAATGCAGGAGAAAATATGCGTGCCCAAATAGAACCGCCGCCCCAAAGAAGGTGCCCTGTAAAGTTGTATCGCCAGGTGATGTCATAAATTGGGCGCGTTGCCCCAATGAACATTGAAGCCGTTGCATCCCCGTCAACCTTCCATCTGCCAAAGTCCAAGCAGTCAAGTACTTCAAGTTCTACATCTTTTGGTATTCCGTCTTTTCCGCGTAGTTCTTCAAATGCTTGCGCAATGGCGTAAGCTGCGCTTCTGTGTCCAGAGCCAACCGATGCGTGGATGATTATTATTGTTGGATGTTCTTTTTCTTGTTCCATAGTGCATATCTTATCCCATTATGAAAAAAATAGTGCTACCGATTGTCAACTAAACGGTAGCAACACTTTGTACTCCGTGAGGGCAGCGTGTGCAAAGGTGGTCTGTGCGCTGTCCCAAAAACTGGATAAAAGCAAGTCATAAACAGGTAACTTACGCCAATTTTGATTTCTTGGCGTAAGTGGCGCAAATACATGTTATACTGCATGTAATTTTGAAACAAACCTTGTCTTTCTAGAGAAAAGGAACTTATATGTTTAAGAAAATCGCAATGCTTGTTGTATCTGCTGCTTTAGCTTTATCTTTGCCTTGCTTGGCATTTGCAGACGGAAGCCCAACTTACACTCCAATTGACCAAACTGGTGAAAACGGTTCAACCATCACAGTAGAACCAACAAGTGCAGATGACGCTGCAAAGTTAGTTGTAGAACCTGCATCAACACCTGCAAGTGTTACTTCTGTTGCAGTTGGTACAGTTATTGATACTTTCTCTGTTTACAAGACAGACTATTCACCTATCACCAACACATTAAAACTCACATTTAATGTTGGCAAAAAGTATGCTGGAATGACAGCGTATGTTTACGGTTTGTACGGACGCAGCCTTTCTGGTGACCCTTCGCAAATTACTTCATTGGTTGTAAAAGAAGACGGTACTATTTCATTTAGCGTTGACTCAATTGATGAATTTGCAGATTTCACCGTTTCTGTTGATGAAACTTCAAAGAGCGTAGCTCCAGATGCCTCTGCAAAATCTCCAAGCACTGGCGCTAACCCAATGACTCTTGCATTTGTTGCTGGCGCAGCCGTTGTTTTAGCTGGTGCTGTTGTGGCTGTTCGCAAGAAAATTACTGAATAATACATATACTATTTATGAATTAATGAGTGCTTTATGAGACCCGCCTATGCGGGTTTCATATTTTTATGAGAAAATGACAAGCCTAAAGTTTACGAATGCACCAAACGCACTAAACACACAGAAAGATACGTAATGGCAAAACACGCACAGCCGCAACATATGCAAGAACAAGCGCCAGCACATGTGCAGATGCTAGATTCTTCGCAGGTGCCCGAACAGGCGGCTGGCAAGGCGCAAGACCAAGCGCCAGAGCAAGCGGCTGGCGCTTCTCAAGAACAAACAAAATCAAAACACAAAAAAGCTTTAATTTCTGTACTAATTTTTGTGATAGTGATAGCTGTGTGTGTTGGCGCATACTTTGGCTACAACGCCTATAACCAGTGGCGCATGGAACAAGATGCAATAGCGGCAGCTCAGGCGGCTGCGCAAGAACTTGCCGCCAAAGAAGCAGAAGAAAAAGAAGAGCCAGTGCAAGAAACAGTAGAAAACCCTATAGATTTCGCAACGCTCCAAGCAGAAAACCCAGACATTTACGCGTGGATTACAATCCCTGGCACTAATGTAGATTACGCAATCTTGCAAAGCACAATTGATGATAATTATTATTTGCGTCGCGACGAAAACGGCAATGATGCAGAATACGGCGCGCTTTTCACGCAAAGCCTTAATTCGCTTGATTTTTCTGACCCAGTAACTGTTGTGTACGGCCACTGCGCAGCAGACGACGCATATTTTGCAACGCTTCATTATTTTGAAAACGAAGAGTTTTTTGACTCATACCAAACCATGTATGTTTACACACCAACGCATTGCTACACCTACCAGGTAATTGCTGCATACCAATACGATGACCGCCATATACTTAATTCGTATGACTTTTCGCTTGAAAGCGTGCGACTTTCTTACTTTGAAAGTGTGCTTAACCCAGATAGCGTTTTGAGTAATGTTCGCGAAGGGGTAGAGCTTAATGCAGAAAGCAAACTTTTGCAGCTAAGCACGTGTATGTCTACATATATTGTTTCAAATACTCGCTATATTGTTACGGGGGTGCTCGTAAGTGAGCAAGTCACCTACTGATGAACATACAAATTTGAATGCAGATTTGCCAGAAGACAAACCTGCTGCCAAATTGCAGACCAGTGACAATTACGTAACTATACCGCTAGATTCGTATACGCCTGAAACTGCTGCGCAAGCGGATGTCACGGCTGAACACGCTGAAACAGAGACTACGAAAGTTGAAATTGAGGAATGTACAACTGTTCCAGCACAAATAGAAGAAGAAGCTGAAGCGCCACAACCGGACTTCGGAGAACTTCCGTTTGGTGACGCTGTTAGCGCTGGTGATGTTGATGCTACCAGCGCCGATGTCGCCAGCGCCGCTGCCACCAGCGCCGCCACCCCCAGCGCCGCCACCCCCAGCGCCGCTGCTGGCAGCGCCGCTGCTGCCAGCGCCGCCCCAACAAAATCCCCCAAGGTTGTGCGCAAGAAAAAGCGCCGCCATCGCAAACGCAAAAAGCGCATCAAGCGTGCACTCATTGTTCTGTTAATTCTTGCCGTCGTTGTTGGCGCGGTTTACGCGGGCGTTTCTGCCATGCGCCAACATGGCGAAAACTCAATGCGCGTGGAATACACAGAGGGAGAAACCATAACATATAATGGCACAACCTACCAATACAACGAAAACATTATTTCTGTTTGTGTTATGGGGTATGACCGCATAGATAAAGACTCTATTCCAATTGAAGAAAACCCAGGTCAGGCAGATGCTATTGCTGTTATTGCGCTAGATACATCAACCGGCAAAACAACGGCAATTGTTATCCCGCGTGAAAGCATGGTAGATGTTAACACCTACGCTAAGGGTTCGTTTACTGGTACAAAAGTGGAACAGATCTGCCTTGCTTTTGCATACGGGGACGGCGCAGAAACTTCTGCAGAAAACGTTGTAACTTCTGTTCGCCGCGTTTTGTACAACATGAACATAAACTACTACGTTGCGCTTAACAGGCAAGGCATCATCCCGCTAAACGATGCCATTGGTGGCGTTACCCTAACCCCTGTAGAAAGCGTTCCAGATACAGAAATCACCGCGGGTGAAAAAATCACGCTTTTGGGAACAGATGCTTACCTATACGTACAGCGCCGTGAAATTGCTGGCACCCAGGGAACGCTAGAGAGAATGTCGCGCCAGGCGCAATACATTAAAGAATATGCCAACCAGGCTATAACCATGGCAACAAAGGCTGGCGGCTTAAGCGTTTTGACAAACTTGTACACAACGGCGCTTGACTACACTACAACAAATTTAGGCATAACGGAATTCAGCTACCTGGCTGGAATTCTTCTAGAAAAAGACATAACAGACATAGACGTTATTACGCTAGAAGGCTCTATTATCCAGGGCGAAAACTTCGCAGAATTTACGCTTGATACGCAAAACACATACCAGGTTGTTTTAGACACTTTTTACACTCCGGTGGAAACAAGCGAAAATGACTGATAAGATGGCACCTGTCTATTTGTTGAAAGGATAAAACACAGTATGACCTTGCTTGAACTTCTTCAGCTTTTACGTAAAAAATTGGCACTTGTAATTGTTCTTCCGGTTATTTTTGCCATGGCTACAGGTGTTTATTCGTATGGTTTTATGGAAGACAAATACACATCTGAAGTGCAGTTATACGTTTTGTCGCGCAACCAAACAAGCCAAGACCAATACGGGCTTACAAGTTCAGACACTACTGTTTCACAGCAGCTAGCAAACGACATTGCAGTTATTGCAGACACTCCAAAGGTTAGAAATGCCGTAATGAATAGGCTTGGCATGGAAAGCCTTAACGGCTATGCGTTAAAGGTAGAAAGTTCTACAACCAACCGTATTATTACGCTTACGGTAACTTCAAACAATGCAAATTCTGCTGCGCGAGTGGCAGATGCTTTCGCAGAAGAAACAGCAGATTGCTCTGTTGAAAGCATGAATTTGGAAGCCGTTAATATTATTGATGACGCCACAACGCCAACTAGCCCAAGTGGCCCTAATCGCCCATTGTACATTGCGGTGGCTTTCCTAGCTGGGCTTTTTGCTGCCGTTGCCATTGTGGTGCTTATGGATATGTTAAACACAACAATTAAATCTAAGGAAGAGGCCGAAGAACTCTATGGGCTTCCAATTCTTGGTACAATGCCAGATCTTAAGAAGGTGAAATAGGCATGTCAAAAAAGGATCACAAGAAATCCGCCAAAATTGTTTATTCTGGCCTTTCTCAACAAAGCGAAACGCTTTTGGCAAATATTCGTTTTGCAAGCATAGATGAACCAATTAAAACAATTGTTATTACAAGTGCAGGCGTTGATGAAGGAAAAACAACAACAGCCCTAGCGCTTGCTATTGCCATGGCAAAATCTGGCAAACGCACTTTGATTTTAGACTGCGACATGCGCCGCCGTTCACTTGGTAAGATTTTGGAAATTCACCCGCCAGCTGGCATTTATGCTGTTTTGTCTGGCCAGGCACCACTTAAACATGCAGTTGTTGCAACAGAAACGCAAAACTTATATTTTCTTGACTGTGAACCAAACGTGTCAAACCCTTCAGACTTGCTTTCTACAAAACGCTTTGCTGCTCTTTTGGCAACGTTGCGCAACACGTTTGACTACGTTGTTATAGACACACCGCCACTTTCGCTTTTTGTAGATGCTGCTGTTGTGTCTTCACTTGCAGACGGAGTTGTAATGGTAGTGCGCCAGCGCAGCACTAAAAAACGCGCCGTAAGGAATGCGCTTGTGCAGCTAGCT
>CAZRFO010000048.1:0-8372 GCA_964599515.1 uncultured Eggerthellaceae bacterium
CCATGTTCTTATCTATAAGTAAGCAGGTTATGAGTATTCAAAGCAAATATATCGATACATGTCGATACGCTACGAATTTTGCACCGACAATCTTTGTTGTAACAGATAGACTTTCTCAGAGCGCTTGCAAGAGGAGAGTGATTTTATGAAACGGTTAAAAATTGCAAATAAATCAGCATGTATTGGATGTATGGAGTGCGCAAGTGCGTGCGCGAAGGCGTTTTTTAAAGAAGAGGATACAAAAAAAGCTTGCATAAAAATTGTCTCTAATGAATCCGGGGTTTTTTCTCCTAAGGTTTGTATTCAATGTGGCAAATGCGAAGACATATGTCCTGTTGGTGCAATTTCTAAAAACAAGAAGGGTGTATACGTTATAGACAAAGAACAATGCTTGGGCTGTGGAGCTTGCGACGATATTTGCCCGTTTGGCGTTGTTGTGTTTGCGCCTGGCCAGTACGCTGCGAAATGTATTGCATGCGGAATATGTGTACGAGCGTGTGAACAAGGCGTACTAGAAATCTTTACTAAGGAATAGCAAGTTAGTAGTTCAAGTTTCCTAGTTTTGGTTTGTTTGAGTTTGCAACATTGCAGATAAATTCGTTATCAATTAAACCGATACATACCGATACAAAATAAGAATTTTGAAGTATTTAAGAGGGAAGTTCACTATATTGTTGTCTATGCAATACATGCATTTATGTATGTATTAGGTATGCAAATACGAAGGAGGCATTGTTATGGGCGATCAAACACAAAAGAACGTGGACACGTCGGGAGCCAAAACAAAACACAAGGCATCAATTCCGCTCATAAAGCAGTATGGGTACGGTTTAGGTGAGTTTGGTTTAAACTTCCTTATCACGTTTGTTACGTTTTATCTAACGTTTTTCCTTACCAACATTGCTTTGATTCCTACAGCAATAGCTGCAACAATCGTGACAATTACAACTGCAATAAAGTGCGTGACTATGCCTATTGCTGGTGTGGTTGTTGACAAGGTTCGCTTTAAGAAAAGCCGTTTTCGTATGTGGGCATTCGTTGGCGCCGTTATTTTCTTTATTGGCGGCTCTTTGATGTTTACCGATTTCCACCTTTCGGTAGAAATTTATTCGGTGGTCTTTGTAATCTTTTTCTTTGTGTATTGGTTGGGCTACTCTATAGCGTGGGTTGCACATCGTGCATTGATGGATCCTATGTCTCAAAGCCCTGCTGACAAACTTGCACTTACGTCATCATCTGCACAAATGGGCGCAATTGCTCGTATAGTTTATATTTTTGGTGCGGCTGGCATTATCGGTGCATTCCCAGCCGACCAAGTTGCATTTGGCTACAACATGGTTGCCATAGTGTTTGGCATCATTGCAGTGCTTGGTTTTGTTGCGGTGTACTTCATCACAAAGCCATATGACAATAATAAAGAAGCAGGCGAAGAAACTGCAGGCGCGAACCAAGCTGGTGCCGCACCTAAGATGACAGCAAAAGACTTTTTGCTTATCATAAAAACGCGCCCCATGCTTATCTTTATTGTTGCGATGATTCTTCGTTGCGCTGTACTAACCGTTCTTGGTACGTTGCTTTTGTATTATCTAACTTATGTATTAGAACAACCTGGTCTTGTTGCAACATATATGGTTATCACGTACTTTATAGCGTTCTTTGGCGCTTTAATTGTAAAGCCAGTTGCCAATAAGATTGGAAAGCGTTCAACTTTTATTTGGACATCTTTCCTTTCTGCAATTTGTGTATTTGCGCTGCTAGTTACCGGTGCTAATGGAACAGCGTTCATAGTTTTGATGGCATTGTTCCAGTTCTTCGGAATTTTCTCGTCAACACTCATTCCTACCTTTATGGCTGACATTGGCGAATACACAGCTATTACGCAAGGTTCGAAAGCCCGTGCGTTTGTGTTCTCCATTGGTGGCATGTCTATCCAGCTCTCCTCTGTAGTGGGTGCAGCAATAGCAGCATTTGGCCTTGTAGTAATTGGATTTGATGCCGCAGCTGTAACGCCAGAAGCAATTGCAGGGCTTTCAAACTTGTTCATATTCGGAATTGGTGGGTTAACTGTTTTGGCTGCTGTGCTGTTTTTCGCGTATCCCTTGACCGAAAACTACATGGAAGAACTCCGTACAGGGCAGCAAGCACAAAATAATGCGCCTGAAGCATAAATAAAGCTAGTGCAAGATACTTAGCGTAGAGCACAACTGCGTAGCAAAATTCAGTGGCGATGCATGGTAAAACGTGCATCGCCTTACGCATATAGTTAGGCGAAGGAGGTTGTTTGTAATGACGAAAAATGAAAGTGAAAGAAAGCTTAAGTCATCAACATTGTCTTTGCGAATGCAATATGGCTATGGCTTGGCTGAATTCGGAATCAATTTTCTTTTAACTTTTGTTACCTATTATTTGTCCTTCTTTCTTACGAACATTGCCTTATTGCCAACAGCAATTGCTGCAACCGTTGTAACTGTTACCACGGTCATTAAATGCGTAACCATGCCTATTGCTGGCGTTGTTATAGATAAACATCAGTTTAAAAACAGTCGGTTTAGACTATGGGCGCTTATTGGCTCTGTGATATTTTTTATTGGCGGCTCGCTCATGTTTACGGATTTCCATCTATCCGTTGAAGCATATGCTGTTGTATTTACCCTATTTTTCTTTGTCTATTGGCTAGGATATTCAATTGCGTGGGTGGCACACCGTGCATTGATGGATCCGATGTCAAAAACGCCGGCGGACAAACTAGCATTAACTTCTGCTTCTGCGCAAATGGGAGCCATTGCGCGAGTTGTATACATGATTTTCGCTTCTGCAATATTGAGTCTATTTTCCGCGACTGATTCATCGAGTGGATATACGGTAGTAGCAATAGTGTTTGGATGTATAGCTGTTGCCGGCTATGCTGCTGTTTACTTTATAACAAGAAGTAAAGACAACGCGCAAACTATGGAAGCCGAGTGCCTTGCAAACGATAAGAATGCAGGCGAAGGTGACCACGCTGCAATTGATTCCGAGCAACGCCCGCAAGTAAACAGTGTTGCACAAGAGCAAAAACAGCCTAAGCTTTCAGCTCACGATATGCTTGTGACTTTAAAGAACAGGCCTATGATTGTCTTTTTTGTATCAATGGTACTGCGGTGTGCAATTCTTACCCTTGATGGTGTTTTGATTGTTTACTACATTACCTATGTAATTGGGAACCCAGATTTAGTAACACTGTACATGACGCTGGTTTTTCTGGTTGCGTTCTTAGGAGCTTTAATAGTCAAGCCCATTGCAAACAGAATGGGAAAACGCACAACTTTTATTGTTGCTTCGCTTTTGTCTGTAATAAGCGTACTTGCTTTGCTGGTAACCGGGAAAAATGCTTTTGCATTTGTTGCATTAATGGCGCTCTTCCATTTTTTGAGCATTATATGTTCAACGCTTGTCCCAGCGTTTATTGCCGATATTGCGGAATATAGTTCTATTCGCTATGGCTCGCGTGCTCGTGCTTTTGCGTTTTCGATTGGCGGATTATCAATTCAAGTTGCATCGGTATTAGGTTCTGTTATTGCTGCATTTGGCTTAGTTGTAATTGGGTTTGATGCAACAAATGTAACGCCAGGTGTAATTGAAAGTTTGTCTCACTTATTTATTTATGGAGTATCTATACCAACCCTTGTTTCATCAGTGCTATTTTTTGCGTATCCTCTCACAGAAAAAGCTATGGATGAACTGCGTAAACAAGCAGCAAACAAATAATTTACCCGCCTATTACAAGCGGGTAAATATCAATGACATCACCTTCGTGGAGACTAATTTTATCTGTTTCATCAACGCTTTTATGCGGTGTACCGTTAACGCGCGCTATAGTGGCTTCATCTCCATATGGAGAAAACAGGTCAAGCGCGCAAGCTAGTGTTGCGCCTTCGTTTATTTCTTGTATGCCTCCATTAACGGTAATTTTCATAAGTGCCATCCAATCATTTCCAGTGTCTTCACCTTGTTAGTGTTTTTTGCATAATAACAAGGTGAAGACATCCGGTGTTATTAATTGTTTCCAGCTTCTTCGCCTGCTGCTTTTGCAATTTTAGATGGGTCTACCGCTTGGCCTCCTGTTTCTGGAGGAACTCCATCTTGGATTGACCAGTAAGGAGCATGCGTTGCTGCAGCAGGTTCTGTATACATGAAGTTACGTTTTCCGCCATAGAACAGGTCTTCGTCATGACTAAATCCGGCAGCTTCGTTGAAGGCGTATTCAAGGTTAAGAACCTTTGTGCCGTTCTCAAGCCACATGTCAGGGCCAGGCCCTTCTTCCATTCCAGCTAAAATTCCAGCCATTCTGGCAAGCGCTGCTTTGGCTTCTGGATTGTAAGTTACTGCAGCCCATGGGAATAAACACATGCAGCAATCGCAAGAGCAACTCATGGCAAGCGAATAGTCCGCTTGCTGTTCAGGTGTCATAGTTTTGATGTAGGTGGCTGCAGAGCCTGCTGTGTGATCTGCACCCATTGGTCCTCGCTCCCACGTAAGGCCATATCCACGCAAAATCCGCGGATCATATGCTGCAAATGCTTGATTTTTTGATACAGCAACGCGCACTGGGCCTTCTTGTTCAAGTACCTTCAGGTGGTCTGCAATTGCGGCGCAGCCGTTTCGCAAAACGGGGCCATACTCCGAATCATCATCAATGACAGACTTCAGCATTTCAATGGCAGCAGGAGCATTCTCAAAAGGCAAAACTCCTTGCTCCATCATAACCGACAATGCGTTTCCCATATCTATAGTGTCAAGTCCCATGTCGTCACACAAGCGATCAAGCGTTGCCACGTCTTGCGGGTCAAATATTCCTAGGTTTGGCCCCATAAGAGCTACTGTTTCATATTCAATTCCTGCAGATAAGTGATTGCCCTTCTCATCGTTAAAGTCGTTTGAACACCTTACAATACATCCTGGTTGGCACGGAATTGTTCCTTCTCCACCATGTTGGAGAAGACGGTTTCTCCACATTTTTGTACCCAAGCGTTCCCAGTCGGGCGTGAACTCACCCGAGAAGTTCTTGTAGGGAAGTGCACCCATTTTACCGGTGGTGTCTACGCCTGCAGCCGAGCCAAACAAAGGCATTGCTTGCCCCGTTAATGGATTGTCGCGAATTGCCTGAGAAACTTTTTTGTTTAGTTCGTTGAATTCTTTTTTCTGCTCTTCAGAAAGCTTAACAGTGTATGTTTTTGTGGGGCGCTCAATTATGAAAGCTTTCATTTTTTTAGAGCCCATTACGGCACCCATGCCGCCGCGGGCACATAGCCTGCAAGGGTAATTTGTGCCTTGCTCATTAACTGCAATTGAGCCAATATGGCCAAGTTTTTCACCCACAGGGCCAATGGAAGCACATCCCACGCGATCTCCGTATTTTTCAACCATTGCTTCGTGAAATGGGTAGTTCCATGTGCCTATATATTGCGTTGCGTCTATAAAATCGAATGCGCCTTTTTCATTTACGTGTACGATTGTCCAGTCTGGTGCTTGCCCTAAGAACATAACAACTTTTAGTCCTTGTTCTGTCATGCGTCGTGAAAAAGTTCCACCAGAATTGGATTCCTTAATTGTTCCCGTTAAAGGGCTTTTAGCGCCAACCGACAAGCGGTTACTTGATGAAAGGGCTGTTCCGGAAAAATAGCCGGTCGTAAAAATAAGAGGGTTTTCTGGGCCAAGTGCATCACACGTTGGGTCGCAATAGTCAGTGAGCAGTTGCGCAATGAGCCCGCGGCCACCAAAAAACCCGTAGTCTTTTTGGTTAAATTCCTCTTCTTCGATTGTTTGTGTATCAAGGTGAACTTTAATAAACTTCATGGCTGCTCCTCTTCCGTAGTCTCGTTATCTTTTTAGATGTTTTCCCCATTTTAAGAAATGAATTTTAAGCGTGATAGCATAAATTCAATATGTAGCGAAATGTATCGATATGATATTATTTTTGCGGGAATAACCTAGTATGCAAAGTAAGTGCTTTATAGCTGGTTAGGGAGAATTTGCATGTACCTCAAACATACTAAAGCGTCTGGCGGCAGAGTTTATATGGCAATTACTCAGTCGTATCGCGATATAAATGGCGCGCCCCGCAGTAGAACCATTAAATCTCTTGGCTATTTGGATGAACTAGATGCGAAATACGGTGATGGGCTAGCGTATTGCAAAAAGGAAAAGAAGCGCTTAGAAGCTGAATACGAAGCAAATAAACTTGCGAAAAGCGTTTTGTTAGATACAAATGCGCGTATTAAAACGGGGGCTCCTATTAGAAAAAACATTGGTTTTCTTGCATATAGACAAGTTTATAAAGAACTAGGACTTACTTCTTATCTTAAGCGTAGAGCAACACGTGCGCGTCTTAATCTTCCGTTTAACCAGGTAATTGAATACCTGGCGTATGCATATCTTAATGGAATTAGAAACTGGGAAGAGGCTTGGAATTGCCATGGCGCTTTCTTTGAGGCATTTAATTTTTCCTATGACGAAATGATCACTTCGTTAAAATTTGCTGCATCTATAGACACCGACATACTTCGTTGGATTTATCGACGAATTGAAAAAATGAACGTTCTGTCAGGTTCAACTGGATATCTTGCAATTACTAATTTTTATTTTGACAGAGGCGATTGCGATAACAACGAAAATGTTTCTCGTTTTGATTCTACTGTCCAAGTTGGAATGTTACTAGATTCAAATAGATTTCCAATTTCATATAGCGTGTTTTTAGGAAGCGATTACGAAGAACGTCTTCGCAAACATATTAATGCTGCATATGTAATAGACATGCTTAAAGACCACTACTCAAAATTAAAAAATATCATTGTTATTGCAGATAAAGGAGCATCTGCATCTGACGAAACCATAGCGCAAATTACTAAAACTGGTGACTATTTGTTTGGTTTACATGCAATAGAATGCGAGCCGGAAACCAGGGAATGGATGATGTCAGAGAGTGGTTATAAAACATATGGCAGTGATAGTTATCGCAGCAAAGAGCGTTTGATAACACGCAGGGTAGAAATAGGGTCGGGGAGATACCTTTCCCGGCGTGTTCTTCCAGAAAGACAGATTGCAATTTGGTCTAAACGCCAGGAAGGAAAGCGTCGTACACTCAGGGCACCAATAACAGCATCGGCCTTTGAATCTTTAGAAAGCGATAAATTTGCAGCTTTTGATGAATCGTTAAATATATGGGCAGACGGATACAGGCTACTTGTTACGTCGCAAACGCATAGCTCTATCGTACAAATTGCAACTATGTATCGGCTGTTGCAATTTGCAAGAGAGTCTTTTGATTCCTCCTATTTTGAAACAAAAGGCCCCAGCAAAAATATAACTTGGGAAGAACAAATAAAAGCCCATTGTTTGATTTCCTATATTGCGTCGCTGCTTGCAGCAATTTTGCAGGTAAAAGTTAACGGCAAGTATTCGGCCAAGCAAATAGAACAAACATTGGCTTTTGCTAATGGCACTGAAATTGAAAACGGGTGGTGTGTTTTTGATCATTACGATGAAGCGCTTGAAGCGGTGGGTAATGCAGTTGGAATAGATTTTGGCAGAAAATATATGTCTGCAGAAGAAATTAGACATATGTTGATTGAACAAAAAAAGAAAAAAAATAAGAGTTAAACGTGAAATTGAGCGTGGACGTAAAGGCGTACGAAAAATGATACAGAGGATTCAAATTGAAGAGAAGCGATACAGTCGCAATTTTTCTGCACTTACAATAGAAGAGCAAAGCTTGTTGTCGCGTGCTTGCGTTGGAGTTTGCGGATGCGGCGGCATAGGCGGATACGTTGTGGAAATGCTTGCTAGAATAGGCATTGGTACGCTTGTTTTGATAGATTGCGATAGTTTTGATGAAACCAATTTGAACAGGCAAATTTTAGCAAGTGAAAAATCTATTGGATGCAGAAAAGTACAAGTTGCGCGCGAGCGCGTTTTATCAATTAACTCTTGCGTTAACATTGTTGCGTTTGACGAAAGAATAACGGATAAAAATATAGATACGTTGCTTCGTGGATGTGATGTTGTAGTAGATGCGCTAGATTCTTTTTCCACGCGTTTTCAAGTAGAAAAATGGTGCGAAGGTGCAAATGTTGTTATGGTGCACGGTGCAATTGGTGGCTGGTATGCGCAAGTTTCAACTATTGCTCCCGGGTCTGGTTCACTTGCGAAAATTTACCCAGATGAAGCGCTTGTTGAAGTAGACAAATCGCAGGGTAATCCTTCTTTTACACCTGCTTTTGCAGCTTCGCTTGAAGTGTCGGAATGCATTAAGGTGCTAACTGGCAAAGGGAACGCGCTTTACGGAAAACTTTTGGTGGCAGATTTGCTTCATGGCACACAACGAGTAATTGACC
>CAZRFO010000049.1:0-8315 GCA_964599515.1 uncultured Eggerthellaceae bacterium
AAGCCGGTTGCAAGCGCTGCATTTAGCAAATCTTTTGCGTCAAGGCTTTCATCATCGCTAAGCGATTCAGCCAAAGAAGAAAATCCACCAGCCTGCAAGCCGCCAAGTTCGCCTTCTTCTTCGTCTACAAAGCTTAGTTGCATTACATCTGGTGGCTCTTTTTGCTTGTCTGCTTCTGCTTCTGCGTTGTATGCTTCCTCGCTTGTTACACCAAGGCGTTCACAAATTAAAGCACGCGTTTCTTCGTCTGGAGCAAACTGACTAACATCTGGCAAGTCTGCCACTGTGCGTAGACCGAATCGCTCCAAGAAACTGCGTGACGTTGCATAGCGCATAGGGTTTCCTGGCGCATCTGCAGTACCAGCTTCGCGAATAAGACCTTTTTCTAGTAAGGAGTTGATGGAGCTGTCTGAATTGACGCCACGAATAGAAGCCACGCCTGCACGCGTTACAGGCTGGCAATATGCAATTATTGCAAGCGTTTCTAATGCAGCCTGGGAAAGTTTTCTTGTATCCCAAGATATTACGTATTTTTCAATTAAGTCATGAAAAAGTGGATGCGTATAAAGACGCCAACCACCTGCTACTTCTCTTAGTTGTATGCCGCGGTTTTCTTCTTCAAATCTAGCTTGAAGTTGCACAAGAGCACTTGTGACAGCAGACGTTTCTACCTCTAGCATTTGTGCGAGCTCTAGCGCATCTACTGGTTCATTGCTAACAAACAAAAGCGCTTCTAAAGCACCTGGTAGTTGTTCTTGCGTTAATCCTTCAAACATTTTTGCCTCTTATTCTTGTTCTGGCATGTCGTCGCCGTCGTCTAACAATAGCTCGCCAGAACCTTCAATGTAGCTTATTTCTATATCGCCAAACGGAGTTTTCTGATACACCAAAACCATTGCGCGCTTGTAAAGCTCAAGTATTGCAAGAAAATTAACAACCACAAGTTCTGGAGTTGTGCCCTTTGGAGCAAGCTCTGAAAAACGCAGCTTCTTTTTTTCTTTAATGGTTTCATGAATTGAACGAATAAAGCGCTCAACAGGAATTGGTTTTGCAGCAATGTGCTCCGACTCCAGCAAAAATATTTCTCTGCGCGCCAAAGATGCTGCGGCTAGTTCTCCTAGTTTTTCTACTTCTACCCCTCGCAAGAAGTCTGGCATGAGACCTAAGAATTCTTCATCCGGGCCAAATGTACGCGCATGCATGCGTTTTTCCGCTTCAAAGCGGTTATCAAGAGAAGCGGCTGCGTTTTTGTACTGCTTGTATTCTAGAAGTCGCGCTATAAGAATGTCTCTTGCTGCGCTTGGAGAAAGCTCTGCAAGTTCTTCGTCTACATCTTCTGTTTGTTGCTTTGGCAACAAACTTTCCGCTTTAATTTTAAGAAGCGTTGCAGCCACCAGCAAAAAGTCGCTTGCAACATCTAGGTCAACTTCGCCAAGTTGCGACATTTCTTGCATGTATTGGTCTACTATGTCTGTAATGGAAATGGCGCCAATATCAACCTTTTGCCTACTTACAAGATATAAAAGCAGGTCAAAAGGGCCTTCGAAAGCATCTATGTGAACTTTATACGACAAAAACCAAACCTAACATAAATCTAAACAAACAAATTTATTCCAAAAAATTCATTCCAGCAAATTCAAACACCAAATTTAGTGCGCTTCTTCAAAAACCTCACACGTTTACACTACACAAACGAAACCAAAAAATAAAACAAGTTAACAGCAGTTACATTCAAATACGCACTTATTGGGTTTACGTTAAAAATCTGCGGTACAAGAATACATACAATCATAAAAATAGGGAGCGCGTATTGTTGAATTTTGTAATACGTTGGCAAATACTTCACAGGCAAGATAAACGCAAAAATTGACGAGCCATCTAGCGGCGGAATTGGAATAAGATTGAAAAACATGAAGTACAAATTGATAAGAATATACATAGGAAAGAATGTATAAAAGATGTAGTTGAATGCATCTGTATTAATTATTGTAAGTGCGAGCTCTCTGTTTGCATCATAAAGCGCGTTAAAACCAAATGAAATTCCAGTCATAATCAAAGCGCCAACAAGCGCCTGGATTAGGTTTGCAAGCGGTCCTGCTAGTCCAACAATTAAATCCCCTTTGCGAGGGTCTTTAAAATAGCGTGGGTTATAAGGAACAGGCTTTGCGTAACCAAAAATTGGCATATTCATAACCATCAAGAAAAGCGGCAAAATAACAGTGCCAAATGGGTCAATGTGTTTTGCCGGGTTAAATGAAAGCCTTCCTTGTTGTTTTGCCGTTGGGTCTCCAAGTTTATAAGCAGCAAAACCGTGGGCCATCTCGTGGAGAACCATGGCTGGAATAAAACACAAAATAGAACAAATTATGTATGGAAGGTCAATTGAAGTCATGTTGGTAAGTTTATCTTATTTGGCTCTATAGAAGTGCGTTTTATACTAAACCGGCAAAATTGTTTTGCCGCAAGAATTCATAGCTTGCAATTGCAACAGCATTACTTAAGTTTAAGCTGCGTTGGTTTTCTCTCATTGGAATACGCACACAAGCGTTTTCAAAGCGTTCCAGTATTTTTGGGTCAATGCCAGTGCTTTCTCTGCCAAAAAGCAAATACGCACCTGGGTTCATGCGTACACTAGCTAGCGTGCTAGAAGTATGCCCAGTAAAAAGATGGAGTTCATCTTCTCCATGCGCCTCAAGAAAGGCTTCAACACTTGCCCATCTAACAATTTCAACATCGTCCCAATAATCACATCCCGCACGTGAAAGTTGCTTATTTGTTAGACGAAACCCCATAGGCTCTACAAGGTGCAACTTTGCACCAGTGCAAGCGCAAGTTCGTGCAATGTTTCCAGTATTTTGCGGAATTTCAGGTTCTATAAGAACTATATTAAATGGCGCTTCCATAATATTGTTTACTCATTTCTTGCATTGACAATTACGTTTTGTTTGGTAGATTTTGAACGTTTGCTCGCGTTGCACGCATTAGCTCATTTCTTGTTGGCGAATAAGTTCTGCTTCAAGTTCTTCATTTAAGGTAAACCACTCTTCTTCTGCCTTTGCAATTCGCACCTTTAGACGTGCGTGCTCTGCTATAGCATCTGAGCTTTGTTCTTCGTTAATGTAAAAATCTGGGTCTGCGAAAAGAGTCAGCAGTTCTTGCATACGCGCATTGTCTCGCTCTAGAAGTTCATCAAGTTCTGCTATGCGCTTGCGGTGGAATTTTAATGCCGCATAAGCCCTATTGCGCGCTTCTGCCTCTTTGCGTTTTTGTTCCTTTGTTTTTGGAGCACTTTCCCTTGGCGCAGTAAGCGGTTTTGCGGAAGCTGCTGCGGCAGAATGCGCATCGGAATACTTACCTTGTTTGCGGTTCACCGTGATTTTTGTTTGCGAATTTGATTTTCCAGCATTGCCAGCACTACTTGCGCCGTTGCCTTTGCCTGCGCCATTTGCGGCGTCAGCACCAGTTGTGCCATTGGCGCCTTCGCCAGCTTGCCCTTCAAGCTGACCAGTCTTGTACAAGTAATAGTCGTAGTCACCATTATAAAGTGTCACTTTACCAGGTAAAACTTCTAAGATGTGGTCTGCCACGCCACGTATTAAATGGCGGTCGTGCGTAATAAAAACAATTGTACCTTCAAAGCTTTTTAGCGCCTGCTCAAGTATATCTGCACTTGCAATATCAAGATGGTTTGTAGGTTCATCCAAACACAAAAGCGGGCGCGGAGCTACAAGCATCTTAGCCAGCGCAAGACGGCTCTTTTCCCCGCCGGAAAGCACGCTTACACGCTTTTCTACAGCGTCTCCAACAAAAAGGAATGCTCCAAGCAAACTACGAACCTGGGAAATGCTCCAACCGGGCGCAACTTTATCAAGCTCTTCAAATACCGTGTTTCCGCTATTTAGCTCTTCAAGTTGGTGTTGCGCGTAGTATGTTTTGCTCACATTTACGCCATATCGAATACTTCCTGCGTCTGGTTCAAGCACGCCAGCTATCATCTTAAGCAACGTAGATTTACCTGCACCATTTGGACCAACAAGTGCAATTTTGTTGCCACGGTATACCGTAAAATCAAAATTGTCATATACCGTGTTTTCGCCATAAGCCTTTTTGATTCCGCTCAAGCAAACAACTTCGTCGCCCGTTCTTGGCGGCTGGACAAAATTGAAATGAACTGTCTTTTTTTGTTCTGGGATTACTATGCGTTCAATTTTTTCAAGCTTGCGAACCCTGTCTTGAACTTGCTTTGCTTTTGTTGCTTTATAGCGGAACCTCTCTATAAAAGCCTCCATGTGCGCAATTTCTTCTGCTTGTTTTGCAGCTTGCGCGCGCAAAAGTTCCAGGCGCTCTTCGCGCGTTTTTAAATACGATGTGTAATTGCCCTTGTACAAAATTAGCTTGCCGTTATCAATTTCCGCCACACGGCTTACCATGTTGTCCATAAATGCACGGTCATGGCTTACCACTATCACAGCACCATCATAAGAGCGCAAAAAGCTTTCAAGCCAGCGCACGCTTTCCAAATCAAGATGATTTGTAGGTTCGTCTAGGAGCAGCACCTCTGGGTTTTTTATTAGCAGTTTTGCAAGCGCAATGCGCATTTGCCAACCACCAGAAAATTCCTTGGTAGAACGGTTTAGGTCGGTCTCTTTAAAGCCAAGACCAAACATAACGCTTCGCGCCTTGCTTTCAAGTGTGTAGCCGCCCAAAAGCTCGTAGGTTTCCCTTGCTTGACCGCACGCTTTAAGCTGTTGTTCGCTTGGATGTTCCCCCAAGTTAGCTTCTAGTTCATGCAAGCGTTGCTCTGCCTTTAAAACTTCCGCCTGCGAAGAAAGCACTTCCTCAAAAATGCCGCGCTCTGGCATTTCTATTGCTTCTTGTTCAAGGTATCCAATTTGAGCGCCCTTAGCTAGCACAACATTGCCTTCATCTGCATCATCGTGTCCACTTATGATGTTTAGCAACGTTGTCTTACCTGCCCCGTTTGGGCCAACAAGCGCAAGCCTGTCATATTGCTCCAAACGCAAAGTGGCGTCCGCAAAAAGCGAACGCCCTCCATACGACTTAGTTATATGTTCTAGTTGAAGTATTACTTTATTTCCGTAACGTCATTTGGGTCAATGGCGTGTTTTCTTTTCTTGCTTTGCTCTTCTACGCGCGGCATTGTTTTAGTTTCTGCGCCAAGTGTATCAAATTCAGCAGCTTTTGATGTGTCCAATCCCGTAAGAGCATCATTAGAGCCATCGTTAGACCCGTGCGCAGACCCATGTGCCAAATTATCAATGTCTTGCGCATCTGAGTCACGAGTCTTCTTGCGCAGCACAAGAATTGCAGCAACAAGCGCTGCTAATATAACCACGATAATGACGCCAATAAGCACTGGGCTTATAGTGTTTGCCTGCGATGCAGCCTCGTCATCTGTTGCCATAGTTGCAGAATCACTACCGCCAGTTGCTCCATCAGACGTGGAGCTTTCGCCTTCTGCTAATTCCTTAGCTTCATCGCTGTTGCGAGCCTCTTCCCATGCAGCAAGTTCTGCTTCATCATCGTGCACTGCATTTGGATCTTGTTCTTCTGCTTCTACACCTTCTGTTGTACCTTCAGAAGTGCTATCGGATGCAACAATAGCCGGTTCTGAACTTGAAGAAGAAGGGCTTGTAACATTTACGTTAAGATCTGTACAATCTACGGCATAAGAACCCATGCCTGTTGAGTTAGATATATTAGCGCGGCGGACCATAACTGTTGAAGAGCCACTCTTCTTAGCCTTAAACGTAAGAGTTTCAAAATCAAGCGGGCCAGACCAATTTTGACCGCTTGTTGTGTAAGACATTACATTGCATACAACATCTGTATATCCAGACCAAGAACCAGAACAAGAAGAAGTGTGCAACACCGTGTCTCCGTAGGCACTTGAGGATACAAGTTCAAGCATGTCTGAGTTATAACGAACTGTTGTTGAAATAGCATACATTTTGAAATTGCTTTGTTCGTTGCATTCTAACGAGCCAACAATTGTGAATTCATCGCCTTCGTTAAGCGTACTTGGCGCATCGCCTGAGCCTTCTAGCGCAAAAGTATATGTTGGGCTATCTGCAAACGCCTTGTTTGGCGCAAAAACAACGCATCCAAATGACAAAGCAAATAACACCAATGTCATAAAACATGTCAGGATGAAACGCTTTGCTGTTGAATTTTTACAAGAATTAGCTACTTTCATGGAAACCCTTTCTTTCATGCATCAATTTCAGAAAATTTATTCCTGTGAAAGAATAACACTTTTGTAAATTCCACATTTAAACACCATTGTAATTACACGGCGAGCTGTTTATACATAATGCACAATATAAAAGCAATGTTATTAAGCTTCAATGCACGCTTTAACGCGTTGTTTGCAAATTTATTTGCAGATTTGAGAAATTCTTGAAGCAAATAAATAGCAGGTCAAAAACCAAATAAGCTTCTGACCTGCAGTAATTCCATGGTGGTCGCTACTGGGTTCGAACCAGTGACCCCCGCCGTGTGAAGGCGATGCTCTACCACTGAGCCAAGCGACCAAATTTGCACACCCAATTATACAAGTAACTAGAACGCTGCCAACATAAAAGCCTAAAAAACGCCATAAAAGTCGATGTGTAATGCAACATCACAACATTTGAGTTTTTTGACTACAGTAGAGTGCATATACACAATTATACCCAGTTATACCCTTTCCGAACTTTACGGGGGTACAAAGGGGTATAATGAAACAAATTAAGCGATACCCGAAAGCAGTACACAATAAAAAGTAGGCACAGCGTAACAAAAAAATAACACATACAGAAAGGTGGCACGCAATGAATAGCGAACGCGATTCACGCATAGAGCAAATAAAACAACAACTTGCCTCTTTACCTGTCGGTTCCATAACTAAGAAAAAAATAAATGGAAACATCTATTTTTACCACCGTTGGACACGTGATAAAAAAAGACATGAAAAATATATTCCAATTAACGAGGTTGATAATCTTCGCATGCAGATTGAACAAAGAAAAGCTTTAGAAAACGAACTAAAAGCACTGAATAGCAATGCTTCACAGACATCGCAACAGCAATCACGCTCCGCAGCGCATGGCATTGCACACACGCTGCAAACAGAGCAATATTTTAGCAATATCATCACAGGTAGCGCTTTACACGCTTTCTCTTCTTCAGTCAAGCGTTTTCGCAAGCGTGAATGCTTTCAAAAACTGCATGACTATATATACAGCAGTGATGCACAGGAAAAAATTTTTATTCTTTACGGGTTGCGCAGAACAGGCAAAACTACCATTATTCGCCAAATAATTGCAGACATGGATGGAATAACCTTAGATGCATGCGCCTTTATGCAAATTACCGCAAAGGACACATTTGCAAACGTGAACCACGATTTAAAAATGCTACAGAACAACGGCATTCGCTTTTTATTCATAGACGAAGTAACGCTTATGGAAGATTTTATAGAAGGTGCAGCTTTATTTTCCGATATCTTCGCAGCTTGCGGCATGAAAATTGTACTCTCTGGGACCGACTCATTAGGGTTTCTATTCGCAGAAGACGAACAGCTTTACGACCGATGCATTCTGTTACATACAACTTTTATTCCATACCGAGAATTTGAGCGTGTTCTTGGCATACACGGTGTGGACGAATATATACGCTACGGTGGAACTATGAGCTTAAGCGGGGCACACTACAATCAAACATCGCCTTTCGCAAGCGAGAAAAATGCTGATGAATATGTAGACACCGCCATTGCTCACAATATCCAACACTCGCTTCGTTGCTATCAACACGAAGGACATTTTCGCCACCTGCAAGATTTATACGAAAAAAACGAGCTCACCAGCGCTATTAATCGTGTTGTAGAGGACATTAACCATCGTTTTACACTTGAGGTTCTAACAAATGATTGGAAGTCTAATGATATTGGAATTTCTGCTAACAATTTGCGACGCAGCAAAGAAAACCCCACCGATATCCTTGATCGAATTGACATGAAAACAGTAACGGAAGTTTTGCGAAAACGGCTTGAAATACGAAATGCACAAGAACAAACGGTGAAGTTGGATGCGTGCCATGTTGCTGAAATAAAAGAATACCTTGATTTGCTTGATTTAACGCAGGAAATAGATGTTGCGCAGATGCCAAATGTTGCTGCAAAATCAAGCCGCACCGTTATCACGCAGCCAGGTCTTCGCTACGCACAAGCCAAAGCGCTTATACAAACATTGCTGTTAGACGAAGCATTCAGCGCTCAATCGCTAAAGGAACGCAACAGAGTGCAAGCGCGCATT
>CAZRFO010000050.1:0-1624 GCA_964599515.1 uncultured Eggerthellaceae bacterium
GCCACTCAATGGTTTTCCCGCAGATGCTTCAAATACTTTTTCAAAAGCCTCGTATGGTTCACAAATTGACATTTGAACAGTATCTATTTTTAAGCCTTGCGCAAGGTCTTGCGCGTCACTTATTGAATGATCCGTTGAATAAGGTCCTGGCATCAACACGCCATGTACATGTTTTGCGCCAAAGGCTTCAACGCAAAGAGCAGCAACCACGCTTGAATCAAGACCGCCAGAAAGCCCAATTACAACATCTGTAAAGCCAGCATTGCCTACATAATCTTTAAGCGAAGAAACGCAGATTTCGTATTTTTGCTTGATGTCCATAGGAGCAGTATTCATAGCCTTAATATTCTTAGCCGATGTATTCATAGCAAGCGTATTCATAGCGCGCATCCCTTATTGATTGGTATCCTTTTGCGTGTTGTATCTGTATTGTAGGCGTGCGCTATTTCAAACGTATTACAAAGATGTAAAGCATCTACACTTGTGACTACGCCTGTTTCTTTTCAATTTGCTCACGCAACCAGCTTGCCCACTCTTGCACGCCACTTCCCTTTGTTGCAGCAATTGGGAAAATTGGCGCTGTTGGGTTTAGTTGTGTTACTGATGAACGGAAGGCTTCTTCGTCAAAATTAAACACAGGCAAAGTGTCATACTTGTTCAAAATTACTGCATCGGAAATTTGGAAAACCCCAGGGTATTTAAGAGGTTTGTCGTCACCTTCTGGGACAGAAAGTATCATGACTTTGACGTCTTCGCCTAAATCAAAATCTGTAGGACACACCAAATTGCCAACATTTTCTATGATAATCAGGTCAAGACGCTCTAAATCCAGAACGTCTATTGCCTTTTTTATCATGGAAGATTCTAAGTGGCAAGCCCCACCCGTATTGATTTGAACTGCAGGAATGCCTTGTTTGCTTATACGCTGCGCATCTACATCACTTGCTATGTCTCCTTCTATAACAGCAATGTTGAATTCATCACAAAGTGCATCAATTGTTGCAAGAATGGTGGAAGTTTTACCAGAACCAGGGCTTGCAAGAAGGTTTACAACAAATACGTTATTTTCATCAAAACGCGTGCGTAGCTCACGAGCAAGCGTGTCATTTTTGTCCAAAATAGGTTGCTTTAAATCAATATGTGTAGCCATAATTTGTAACCTTTCTAAATCTAAAAAAAGACTTGTTTGGAAAATCTATTGTTGCGAATCATTTAATCGGGGACGTCTACTTCCATGGAATCAATTTGCAATTCGCGTCCCGAAATAAGCTTTGTAGCAAAACTTCCGCATGCGGGACAAAGCATATGGAATCTATCATGTTCGTATTCTTCGCCACATTCTAAACACACGCTTTTGGGCTTAACCAATGAAATATTGAGTTTTGCACCTTTACATAAAGAATATTCTTCTAAGTCTTGGAGGGCATCAAATGCAAAAACAAGAGCTTCTTCTATTGCTTCGGTCATTTCTCCAATGGAAAGATCAACCGAAATAACGCGCGTAGCCCCAGATTGTTTTGCTGCATCACAAACCGCATCCATAACGCCGGTCATAATGCCTAATTCATGCATGGGCTGCTCCTTTTCAAATTGGCATCCATCACGTGCAGTGCGCTTTCCAAAA
>CAZRFO010000050.1:1724-8271 GCA_964599515.1 uncultured Eggerthellaceae bacterium
TGCAGGGTGTTTATTGTCTTACTTTTCTGCCTCACGTTTAGCATTGCGCGTGGCTTTGTTCTTAAAACCTGGCTTTTCGGCTTTGTGCGTTGGCGATCCAGCTTTATGCGTTAGTACGCGCCAAACACTATAGTTTTAAGCGTCTCGCTCTGCTCTACGCTTTGCCTTGTGCTCTTCCCATTCGGCTTGCATTTCTGCTTCTTCTGCTGCTCTTGCAGCAGCTTCTTCTGCTTGGGCTTTTATCTTTTCTTTACCAAGCACAATTCGCGACATGAAAAGACTTCCCTCATATAGAACTATGAGCGCCGCAAACATCAGAAGCATTGTAACTGGGCTTGCATCAGGCGTAATCATTGCAGAAAGCACGATGAGCACCGTATAAACAATGCGCCACTGTGCGCGCAACTTTGCATAAGGAATAACACCAAACACTGTGAGATAAAACACAACTAGCGGCAATTCGAATGCAAAACCAAAGCCAATTTCAAACTTGATGATGATGTCTACATAAGATGAAGCACGAGCGTCAACTTGAACTATTCCCATTGCTTGATCTGTCAACCAAGCAAAAGCTGGTTGCAAAATGATGAAGTAGCAAAATAGCGTACCAATAATAAACAATGCTGTTGCAGCAATAAATGTTGGAATAAACCATTTGCGCTCTTTTGGCTTTAACGCTGGCAAGAAAAACGCCAAGATTTGCCAAATGATAATAGGCGAAGTTGCCACAATTGATGCCCAAAAAGATACACTAAAACGTACAGAAAACGCCTCTAGCGGGTCAAGTACGTTTAGGATGGCGTTCCCGGATGCATCGGTTGGCAGACTATCGCGGATTGGGTTTATTAGAAAATCGATAATAGTTGGCGTAGCAAAATAGAAAACGATAATTGCAATTACAAGCACAGCCACAATACGCACAAGGCGCATGCGCAGTTCCCCCAAATGGTCAAGAAGGGGCATTCTAGCTGGACCGATAGGCATAAGTTACTCCCCTCCTTCTTGGGATTGTGGTTCTTGCGTAACTTGCGACGCAGACGATGCTGCATCAGCTTCAGCCTTGGCTGTTTCTTGCGCGGTCTGCGTAGTAGCAGCGCTTGCGTCAGCCGTTGCCGCGTTTGCGGCGCCTGCGGCATTTTCTTCGCCAGCGGCTTGCGTCTTAGCGGCATCTTCTTCTGCTTGTGCCGCTAGACGAGCAGCACGTTCGCGTTCATAGCGCGCGCGACGCTCTGTAAAACTTTCTGTGCGCGTTGGCGCAGAAGAAGCAGATGCGGTGCTTGCGGCTCCCGCACTTGCAGCGCTTGCGGCGCTAGCAGCGGCACCAGCACCAGATGCTGTTTCTGTGTGGCCAGCTTCGCCACCTTTACTTGCATCATGTGCAGAGGCAGAGCCAGATTTACCACCATCTACATGCGACGTAGCACCCGATGCAGTCTTTTTTGCGGCTTTCTGACGTGCGCGTTCTTTGTCAAAATCGCTCTTCAGCGAAGAACCAGTGCGCTTTGTTATGTCAGAAACTTTATCTATCGCAGCAAGCGGGTCTTTAAACGGATCTTCTGCATTTGGGTCATAAATGTCGTTTTTCACAACATCGCTTACTTCTTTGCGGGCGTTTTGAAACGTCTTTAATGCACGACCCAAAGTGCGTGCTATATCTGGCAGGCGTTCTGGGCCCACAATCAAAAAGCCAAATATAATAATTATGAGAAACTCAAAGCCGCCGATACCAAACAACGTAAACCTCTCAAACTTCTCGTCTAAAAATCAAGTCTCGCGCTTAAATGTCTTACGCCCCGCCACCAAGAACAGTCAAAGCCATAGTTGGAAGCCCAAGCGCCAAAATAAGCACAACGCACACAACAACTGTCAAAATTTTCTTGCGCCTATCTGCAGCGGCCTTCTTTTGCTCAGCGCGCTGCGTACGCTCTAAGATAGCTTGTTCTTTTGCGCTGCGTTGTTTAGACGTCATTTTTTGCTTTGCCATGTAAACCTCTATTTCTGCCTACTAAACAAAGACCGCGTAACTTACACGCAGCCTTTCACGTTGACGCGCAACAAACGTAGC
The DNA here is from genome assembly GCA_964599515.1 of uncultured Eggerthellaceae bacterium. Lineage (GTDB taxonomy): Bacteria > Actinomycetota > Coriobacteriia > Coriobacteriales > Eggerthellaceae > CAKUOV01. The sequence goes on from CAZRFO010000050.1 coordinate 3,790, forward strand.
CATTTCACAAAGCGGCACTACTTTCGCATGCCATTTTGCAAGACAGCACGGCAAGAGCAGTCCTTCATAAGACCACGCAACCCGTACGCGCCCACTCGTAATTTTGCATAATACCATTCACATAAGTTGACTATTATGAAAAATGGTACAAATAGCACAAATAGCACAGAGCGGGGGCTTCGTTTCAAAAGCTGTATTACAATTGGCACTGTATATCACCGTTTCAGCCGTCTATTTTTGCAGCCACGCTACTGGCTGGTATTACAATTTGCGTTATATATCGCGTATAAACTTGAAAGTAGGAAACCATGATTGCAAAACGTATGCAAGATAAATCACTTGCCGTGTCGCCCATTAGACGCGCGTCTGAAACAGCCTTGCGCTTGAAAGAAAAATTTGGCGAGGAAAACGTATACGACTTTACCATTGGAAATCCTGGTGCCTTGCCGCCAAAAGAAGTAAGCGAAGCCATCCGTTCTTTGCTTGACGAGGACCAGCATTTGCTTCATAGCTACATGCAAGATGCAGGTTTTCCAGAAGTACGTGCAGACATTGCTTCAAACCTGAACAGGCGCTTTGACCTTTCGCTTACGCAGAACAACATCATCATGACAGTAGGCGCTGCAGGGGCAATGAACATTGCCATGTGTGCACTTGTTGACCCAGGCGATGAAATTATTGTAATGCGTCCATACTACCCTGGATACACAACGTTTTTCCGCGTTTGGGATGCCGTAAAAGTAGAAGTTGATGCTGTTCCTTCCACATTGCAGCCAGACATGGATGACCTGCGTTCAAAGATTACAGAACACACAAAGATGGTTATCGTGAATTCTCCAAACAACCCATCTGGTGCCATTTATACACAAGAAACAGCTGAAGAAATTGCAGCAATCCTATACGAAGCGCAAGAAAAATACAACCATGACATTTATTTGCTTTCCGATGAACCGTACCGCGAGTTGGTATACACAGACGCAAAACTTCCTGTCTGGATGAACGTGTACCAAAACACGCTTATGGCATATTCGTTTAGTAAGTCACTTAGTATTCCGGGCGACCGCATTGGATACTTGGCTATTCCAAGTGAAATGAACGATAGCGAAGCCATTACAGCTGCAGCGCGTCAGGCTCTTGGAATGATTGGTTTTGTTAATGCGCCGGCTATGTTTCAGCGTGTTGTGCAGCGTTGCTTGGACTGCACAATTGACATGGAATATTACACTCGCAACCGCAACTTGTTATACGAAAGTCTTACAAGTTATGGCTTTAAGATGGTAAAGCCAGAAGGCGCATTTTACCTGTTCATTGAAGCACCAGATGGAGACGAAGCGCGCCTGATGCAAGCATTCGAAGACAACAACGTAGTGTTAGTAGAAGGCAGCGCATTTGGCATGCCGGGATATGCCAGACTTTCCTTCTGCATTAGCATAGAGGTTGTGCAAGCAGCACTTCCACATTTGCGTGCTGCGGCAGTGCAGCTGGGGTTGTGCGAATAGCCATCATGCATCCCGCGCTGCGTTCCCCTGTTTGCGCGCTATGCCTTCACAATCACCGCTTTGCAACTTCGCAACCAGTAGCAGCCTATGCCGCATTTAATGGTATGGGCTGCACATTTTCAGCAATACAAACTAGCCAATTCAATCATATAGATTGCAGGGTTATCGCTTTTGCCGATAGCAGAATATCGAAAACACGTATATACACTTTTTTGTCACCTTCCCTATAATTTGCAATCGCAAAACATACGGAAAGGATAAAACATGGCTAAAAAACAAATTCCTTATGATCAGAAATACTACGACCCAGAAATTGAATGCATGCCTAGGGAAGAACTTGAGCAGTTGCAACTTGGTCGTTTACAGGAAATGGTTAAGTGGGCTTACGAGAACGCTCCATACTACAAGGAATCTTTTGACGCTGCAGGAGTTAAACCAGAAGACATCAAGACGCTTAAAGACATCCAAAAGTTCCCGTTCATTGACAAAAAGACAGAACGCGACACTCAAGGCGTTGGAAGTTTTTATGGCGGACTTTGCGCCGTACCTGAAGAAGACGTTATTTTCATGGCAACATCTTCTGGCTCATCCGGCGTTCCAACAATGAGCCCATTTACGCAAGAAGACTTTGACTTATGGCAAAACACAGAGGCGCGCCTTTTCTGGCAAGCGGGCATGCGTCCAAATGACCGTTACGTTCACGCACTAAACTTTGCCCTTTACGTTGGTGGTCCCGATGTTATTGGTGCACAAAACCTTGGCGCTACTGCCATTTGGGTAGGCGCCGTCCCCTCCGATAGGTTGCTTTTTGTGCTTGAACACTACAAACCAACGGTTATTTGGACAAGCCCGTCTTACGCTTGGCAGCTTGGCAACAAAGCAATTGCTAAGGGATATGACCCAAAGAAAGACTTTGCAATTCACACAATTATTGTTGCAGGTGAACCTGGTGGTTCAATTGAAAGCACGCGCGAAAGTATTGAAAACCTATGGGGCGCTAAGGTTGTAGACTTCTTTGGACTTTCAGATATTTATGGCGCATGCGCAGCAATGTGCGAAGCAAAAGATGGACTTCATATTGTAGAAGACCAAATTCTTGTAGAAACAGTTGACCCTCAAACTGGCGAAGTACTAGAACCTGGTCAGCGTGGAGAATTGGTTTACACAACGCTTATGAAGAAGGCTCGCCCAATGATTCGCTTCCGCACAGGAGACATTGGCTACGTTAGCAACGAAAAATGCATTTGCGGACGTACTCACGGGCGTATTCACATCAATGGACGCAAAGATGAAATGTTCATTGTTGGTGCTGTAAACGTTTTCCCAACAGACATTGAATATGTAGTTCGCGCAGATGAAGGTTTATCTGGTGAATATTCCATTCGCGTTTACAATCAAGACTTTAGCACCCGTTATGAGGTAAGCGTTGAGCGTGCGCAAGGAAGCGAAGAAACCGTTGACGAAATTGCCGCGCGAGTTGAAAATGCACTCAAGACTCACTGCGGTGTTCGCCCTGCAAAAGTTTTGGTATACGAAACTGGCGCTTTGGGAACAGAGTCTGAGCACAAAGCAAGCCGCTTTGTTGACGAACGCGAATAGAAGGAGGCTAAAAGTGGCTATTAAATTTGCAGTTTCTGGACAACATTACCTATTTAATGTACAAGCTTTCGCCCACACCATTTTGGCACTAGGTGGAGACGAATTTGAATATGCATTGCGCGACCGTACAACAAAACAAGTTCTTGCAGATGTTGCAAGCGGTGCAAGTGAAATTGGCATTATCGTACAAACGAGCGACACTTCAGATGGCCTAAACGCAGCAATTGAAGAAGCAGGGCTAAACTACACAGCACTTGCTACGAGTTCTCCTATGGTTGCACTTGGTGCAAGCCACCCGCTTTCAAATGCTAAAACGCTTAAACTTGAGCAGCTTGAAGGATGGCCATATTTGTGCTTTGAACAGGAAGAAGGCACGCCACTTGCATTTGCAGAAGAAGCCCTTGCCGCAGTGCCGCGCAAGAAAGTTATCAAACTTACCGACCGCGCTTCGTTATCTGAATTGGCAACAGCCACAAACGGCTACACCATTACATCTGGAATTTTGGTAGGTATTACAGGCGAAGGCTCGCTTATTACTATTCCGTTAGAAACAGATGTGAAGCTTACTTTGGGATACGTTTCAAAGAAAGGTGTTGCGCTTTCAGAAATTGGACAGCGCTTTGTTAAAAAGCTGGAAAAGAGTTTGGAGCTTTACGCTAAGTAGTGCAACTCTCAAACTAAGACGCGTTTGGTTTTGGCTATAGGTCAAAATGCGTGTCCAATTTTGGTCGTTTTAAAATGTTAAAGCCGTTGCGGTTTGTATGCCGCAGCGGCTTTTTTGTGGTTCTTTAAGTTCGTGACCTTGCAGCGTTTCATTGCAGTTTGTATGCCACGGCGGCTTTTTGGTGGAGTCGTATCTGCGTGTGAAAAAGTGAACACTTTTCACTACACCATTCTGTCATAAATAGGTTTGTTTAATTAATTTATCATCCCTGCTTCAAGTCGCCAATATATAAAGTTTTTCCAAGAGGTGCTAGTACCTTTAAAACAGTGCTTAAGTTAGGTGTAGTACTTCCGCTTTCCATCCGCGCAATTACTGGTTGTTTAACACCACTCATTTCCCCTAATTCACGTTGTGAAATTCCCTTTTCTTTTCTTGCACTTATAAGTTCACCGATGAGCGCTACACGTAAGTCGCTTTCTGCTATTTCTTCAGGTGTGAAAATTTCATTGCGCACATCTTTCCATGTTGTCCACGTAGTATTGTTTATTTCAGTACTCATTCAAGACCACTTCTTTCCTTGAAATCCGCCAATTCGCGTTTTGCTTTTTCTATTTCACGAGCTGGTGTTTTTTGTGTTTGCTTCATAAATTGATGCAGCAAAACATAACGATTACCCAGCACACCAGCAAATAAAATTCTGTCGCGAATTGACCTTAACTC